>JBEKZN010000183.1:0-5859 GCA_049509815.1 Opitutales bacterium | reverse complement strand
TGCGGGCACGTTCCGCGAGCGGGGCGACCAGGGCTTCAACCGCTTCGAGCGGCACGGGCACGGCCGGCCGGGTGGCGGGCTGGTAGGAGACGAAGGGTTGGTGGAGGGCGGTGCTCATGGCGCGCGGGTGTTAGATGTTGAGGCCGGTGGCGGCAGCGGTGCGGAAGTTATTGAGGAAAACACGCAAGGTGTGCGCGACGGACTGGACGGCCCATTCGAGGGGCGGCTGGGTGGGAACGACGAGGGTCGTCTCAAAAGGACGGACGGGGAGGTCGTCGGCCAGGGTGAGCGGACCGGCGAGGGCGTGGAAACCCTCTGGATGCGGTTCCCACTGGATGGGGAATTTGAAGGGGAAATAGCCGACTTTGCTGGTGCCGCGCACGGGCTCGGCGTGGAGGAACGGCTCGCCGGGGGAGAAGCCGCGCAGCCAGCCTTGGATTTGCTCGGCGGCGGGGTCGGATTGCACGACGAAGACGCCGTGGAAATTGAGGGCGCGGGCATCGCGCTCGAGCCATTGCAATTCGGGAGCGGTGGAATCGGCCCAGTTCTGGTCGGCGAGGAGGTGGCCGGCGCGGGTGCGCTTCGTGCCGTCGGCAAGGCCGCTGGGGTTGGTGACCGGGTAGAAGACGAGGTTGAAGGAGTGGGCGAGGCCGGGTTCGAGGGCGAAGCGTTCGAGGGCGCGCAGGATGGCGAGGGAGGCACGGGTGTCGGTGCCGTCGAAGCCGGCGTAGATGGCGATGCGCCAGGCTTCCTCGGCGGCGTTTTCGCCGACGAAGAGGAAGCGGGGGATGGTGAAGGAATCGCCACCGTGGGTGACGGTTCCGAGTGGGGAGGCGAAGATATGGGAGGAGTGGGTCGCGAGGCTGGTGAGGCGCGCGAGAGTCCCGGCGAGCTGGATGGATTCGCGCTGGGGCTGGGCCAGAGTGCGCGGTGAATGGGTGGAAAGGGTGTGCGGGTGCATGAGGAGTTCCAGGTTAAGGATGGTTGATGGGGGCGGTGGCCGGTTGACGCCGCCGTCCGCGAAGAAGGTTTTTTGGGCCACGGTCCAGCCGCCGAAGAAGTCGTCAATGGTGACGAGTTTGATCGCGGGGAAGAAGCTGGCGTACTTGGCCTTGGCGGCATCGCCGATGGGGCGGTAGAAGTCCTTGCCGATGATGTCCTGGGCCTGGTCGGTGTAGAGGAACTGGAGGTAGGCCTGGGCGACGGCGCGGGTGCCTTTGCGGTCCACGACCTTGTCCACGACGGCAACGGGAGGCTGGGCGAGGATGCTGAGGGAAGGGTCAACGATCTGGAACTTGTCGGGGCCGAGTTCCTTTTGGGCGAGGTAGGCTTCGTTTTCCCAGGAGAGGAGAACGTCGCCGATGCCGCGCTGGACGAAGGTGTTGGTGGAGCCGCGGGCGCCGGAGTCGAGGACGGGGACGTTGCCGTAGAGTTTTTTGACGAAGTCCTTGGCGGCGGCGTCGGAGCCGTACTTGGTTTTGGCGAAGGCGTAGGCGGCGAGGAAGCTCCAGCGGGCGCCGCCGGAGGTCTTGGGGTTGGGGGTGATGACCTTGACGCCGGGTTTTACGAGGTCGTCCCAGTCCTTGATGCCCTTGGGGTTGCCCTGGCGGACAAGGAAGACGATGGTGGAAGTGTAGGGCGAGCTGTTATTGGGCAGGCGTTTTTGCCAGTCGGCGGGCAGGAGCCGGGCCTTGGCGGCGATGGCGTCGATGTCATACGCGAGAGCGAGGGTGACGACATCGGCGTCGAGGCCGTCAATGACAGCGCGGGCCTGGGCGCCGGAGCCGCCGTTGGAGACGTTGATGGTGAGGTCCTGGCCGGTCTTGGCTTTCCAGACGGGGATGAAGGCGTCGTTGATATCGGCGTACAACTCGCGGGTGGGGTCGTAGGAGGCGTTGAGCAAGGTCAACTGGGCGCCGGCCTTGGGGGCGGCCGCGACGAGCGCGGCCACCCCGAGGGCGAGGAGGGTGAGGAGATGGGTGAGTTTCATGAGGTTCCTTGGGTTTGAGCTTTTAAGGGAGGACAGCGCCTAGAACAGAAGCTGGAGCTGGGTGCGGACGCCATTGACGTTGGCGCGGGCGCCGTTGAAGCTCCCGCCCAAGAAGGTTTGGCGGCCGGTGTACTGATCGAACTCATAACCGGCGGAGAGCTTGAGGTCGTAGCCGATGATGTAGTAGTTCACGCCGGCGTAGAACTCGTTGACGTTGTCGAAATTCTGCACCGCGGTAGCGCCGACCGGCACAGCAACGTTGAGGGTGTTCTGGGCGTTGGGGTCCACGGGATTGATGGCGGTGCCGCGGCCATTGGTGCTCAGGTAGCTGTATTTGGCAGCCAGTTCCCATTGGCTGTTAATTTTGTAGGACGGGGTGAGGTTGAAGCCGTAGGGCGCGGCCTTGCTGTAAACAGCAGCGGCGCCGGCGCCGGACTGGCGGCCGTTTTGCACGAAGGCCTGGAGGAACTCACCGGCGAGGGAGAAGCCCGCATAGGACACGGTGAAGTACGGGTTGTAGCCGGAGATGGCGTTGTTCTGGTTGTAGCCATCGATTTTCGCGAGGCCGCTGACGCTGTTGGCTTCGCCCGCGTAGCCGGCGTTGATGCCGACCTTGTAGTAGAGGCCGATGGGGGTGTAGGTGCCGCTGTAGCCGAGATTCACCCAGCCGCCGAATTCGTTGTACGCCGCGACTCCATTGGCGCTGTTGCCGTAGTTGAGGTCGCTTTGGATGCCGTTGGTGAGGCCGACGCCGTAGTAGAAGCCGTCAAACCCGGGGACCACGCCATTCCAGAAGAGGCCGGTGTGGCGGTTGCCGAAGCCGAGGCGTCCGGTGGTGGAACCACCCCAGGCTTCGTCGAAGTAACGGGTGGCGACGGAGCGTTCAATGGTCAGGAGTTGGGAGGAAGGCGTGTTTTCTTCCTGGTCCCACTGGACTTTTTGAAAGCCCGCGGTGGCGAGGCCGTAGTCGTCAATCTTCTTGGTGATGATGGCTTTTTCGAAACTATTCTGGGTGCCCGCGTTGGTGGTGGATTGCGGGGCAGCAGGCGGCTTGGCGCCGGCGGCGAAGTCCAGGAGGATTTCGCCACCCCAGCCGTTGCCGAGGTCGGCAATGGCGCCGAGGTAGGCGCGGCGAATGTAGAATTGGCTGGTGGCCGGAGGCTCAATCGCGTGGGCGGCTTTGTCCTTGGTGGTCAGCCAGTCAAACTGGACCTGCAGCAGGCCTTCGAGCTGCAGCTTTTTGACCGCGGCCTCCTTGGGGGTGACAACGACGGCGGCCTGCTTGGCGACGGCATCGGCTTCATCCTGGGTGATGACGCCCTTTTTGACCAGGAGGTCGAGGGTGGCTTTGTCCTGCGCGTGGGCGGGAACGGCGGCCCAGAGAAGAGCCGCGGTGAGGCCGGCCGCAACCGCCAGACGGCGGGTGGTGCGGGCAGAGGGCGAGGAGAACGACGTTTGCATGGGTTTGTCTTTATGGTAGGGACCCAGCTTCCGGGGGACCGGTCAGGCAGGAGGTTGCGAGCGATTGGGTTTTTAGGCTTCCGGGGGACCGGTCAGTGTAAAGTGATGAAAAGTGAGGAAACTGAGGTGGATTTAGGATTCGGCGTCGGGGCGCGAGGCGGCGGAGCGGGCGGCAGCGAGGCGGGTTTTTTCGAGGCACTCGATTTGGGTGACCTGATGGTCGTGGACGACGATGTAAACCTGGCCGTAGCGGAGACCCTCGACCTTGCGGCGCACGAGGTCGAGCCAGGAAGGCGCGGCGGTGTCGGAAGCGGAGTGGGTGAGGGAGGACATGCGGAAAAAGCGTGGCGGGAGTTAAAGCCCTTAATCTTGATAAGAATATACTTTATAAAATCTATAGACATTAAAAATCAGAAAGATTTTTTGCGGTCAACAACTTTTTTTGGGAATGAAACCGGAGGGGAAAATCCGGCGACGGCGCGAGCTGACGCGGGAAAATCCGGATCAGGCGCGGGTGAGGCGGGCGAGGGCGAAGGGGAGGGGGACTTTGTCGCGGCGCATGCGGCGCATGGTGACTTCGACGACTTCGGCAAGGGAGTAGCGGTCGAGGATGTTGGCGATGGCGTTGCGGACATCGACCATGAGCATGCGCAGGCCGCAGTGGGCCTCGTCGGGGCAGGAGCAGGGGGCGTAGGCGGTCTGGCTGGCGCAGGAGATGGGGGCGAGGGGACCGTCGAGAAGGCGGACGACCTCGCCGATTTTGATATCTTTCATGGGCTTGCGGAGGAAATAGCCGCCGTATTTGCCGCGGCGGGTGTCCACATAACCGGCGAGGCGGAGCTGGTGGAGGATTTGCTCGACGACTCGCCTTTTTTGGTCAGGTGCATGGGGCGGAAACGGCGGGTGCTTAATGGTGACTGTTCCAATATACTATAAACAGTCGGGTTAACAAGAATTTTTCGGCGGCACGGAGGCGGGGCGGGCCGCGGGGCTAGATGCGGGTGCCGAGCGTCATCGGCAGCACAATGAAGAAGGTGGTGCCGCGACCGGTGGCAGATTCAAAGCGGATGCGGCCATTGTGGGCGTCGATGATGGACTTGACGATGGCGGTGCCGAGGCCGGTGCCGCGGCGTTTGCCGTGGGTGACGAAGGGTTCGAAGAGGCGGTTGCGAATTTCCTCGGGGATGCCCTGGCCGTTGTCGGAGACGATGATTTCGCAGTAGTCGCCGCGGTCGCGGGCCTGGATGCGGACGAGGCCGTCGGGGCGATCCTCAACGGCGTCGATGGCGTTGACGACGAGATTTTGGATGACGCGCAGGAGTTTGTTTTCCTCGCCTTCGATGATGATGGGGTCAACGTCAACCTCGATGCGGACGCCTTCGCGGTTAAAGTAGGGTTCGTTGAGTTCGCGGAAGCGTTCGGCGAGGTTGCGGAGGTCAACGCGGCCGATTTTGAGGGTTTGGGTGCCCTTGGAGAATTCGCTGATCTCGTGGGCCATGTCGGTCATGCGCTCGACTTGCTGGATGATGTTGGCGCAGACGGTGCGGGTGCGTTCGTCCTGGTGTTTTTGAATGAGGAGCTGGGCGCCGAGACTGATGAGGGTGAAGGGATTTTTGAAGTCGTGGATGATGGAATTGACCATGTTGCCGACGAGGGCCATTTTTTCCTGGTGGATCATGTCCTCGACGTAGTGACGGGTGGTGTGGTCGAGGTGGTTGACGATGGAGCGGAAGATCTGGTCAACGGGGCCGGGGGTGGTGCGGATGAATTCGCGCAGGGCGGCGCGGGTGAGGCGGGCGAGGAGGGCGGGGCCGGAGGTGCGAGCACCCAAGGCGCGGGGAGCGCCGGTGAAGATGCCGATTTCGCCGAAGAAATCGCCGGCCTGGGCGTGACTGATGACGCGCTCCTGGTGCTCGGGGAGGGTTTTGAAGAAGGCGATGCGGCCGGAGAGGACCAGGTACATGTTGTCGGGCGCGCTGGCTTCGGTGAAGATGACCTCGTTGTCGCCGTGGTTTTCGAGGACGGCGGTGCTGATGAGGGCGCCGGCGCTCTCCGGGGAGAGGCCATTAAAAAACGGATGATCCTCGAGGCGCGTCGCCGTCGCCTTTACGAGCGGATCAGGGACCATGGATTTTAACGACACAGATGGCTGGCGGTTGAAAGCGTGTTACCTGGAGCAGCCTAGGGCAAACTTTCCAAAAGTCCGCTGACAGGGTGAGAAATCGACCCCATAAGCATTTTCTTAACGTATAAAGACTTGCGCAAAAGTGCAAGTGCCGAAAACACCCTATGGGAGGAGGATGGAGTTTTAACGAAAAATTGATTTCAGGGACGGGCGGGCTGGGGGGCGCGCCGGCGGTGGAGTTTGACGTCCACGGCGAGGGCCATTTTGGCGGCGTCGAGACCGG
>JBEKZN010000182.1:0-4400 GCA_049509815.1 Opitutales bacterium | reverse complement strand
CGCCCGGCCTCGCCGGTTTCCTGAACATCCTCGGCCTCGCTTTTCTCGGTGGTCTCATCCTGAACGTCATGCCCTGCGTTTTTCCCGTGCTCGGCCTCAAAATCCTGGGCTTCGTCAAACAGGCGGGCGAGGAACGCCGCCAGGTCGTGCTGCACGGCCTCGTCTTCACTGCCGGCGCCGTCTTGAGCCTCTGGGCACTCGTCGGGCTTTTGCTTTCGCTCCGCGCCGCCGGCGCGCAACTGGGCTGGGGTTTCCAATTGCAGGACGCCGGCTTCGTTCTCGGCCTCGCCCTCTTTTTCCTGCTCTTCGCGCTCAGCCTCAGCGGCGTGTTTGAAATCGGAGGCTCGGCCATCGGTCTCGGCTCCAGCCTCACCGCCAAATCCGGCCTCGCCGGCTCCTTTTTTCAAGGCGTGCTCGCGATTGTCGTCGCCACGCCCTGCACCGCCCCGCTGCTCGCCCCGGCTCTTGGCGCCGCCTTCACCCTGCCCGGCCCGCAGGCCTTCATCACCTTCACCTTCATCGCCCTCGGGCTGGCCTCGCCCTACCTCGCCCTTTCGCTCTTTCCCGGCCTCGCCCGCTGGCTGCCGCGTCCCGGCGCCTGGATGGAAACCTTCAAGCAGCTCATGGCTTTCCCGCTCTACGCCACCGTCGGTTTTCTCCTCTACGTCCTCGCCGGCCAGTTGTCCTCCGAAAAATTCCTGGACGCCCTCTTTGCGCTCGTCCTCGCCGCACTGGCCGCCTGGCTCTATGGACGCTACGCCACGCCCGCTGCCAGCCCCGCCCGCCGCCGCTTCGGCCAGGTCGGCGCGGCGCTCATTCTCATGAGCAGCGTCGCCCTCGCTTACTGGCCTTCCTCCGAACTCAACTGGGAGCCCTGGTCGCCCCAGCGCGTCGCCGAACTGCAAAGCGCCGGCCGCCCCATCTACGTGGACTTCACTGCCCGCTGGTGCGCCACCTGCCAGGTCAACAAGCACATTGTCTTCGGCTCCCAAGCCGTCCGCGACACCCTCGCTCGCGACCACGTCGCTCTTCTCGAAGCTGACTGGACCAACCGCGACCCCGCCATCACCGCCGAGCTCACCCTTTACGGCCCGCCCGCCGTCCCGCTCGATCTGCTCTACCTCCCCGGCCACACCGACCCCATCGTTCTCCCGAAAATTCTCACTCCTGACCTTGTCCTCAACGCCCTCGGCCATGTCGGCAATACCTCCACAAAGTAACTCACTTAACTTCCCCCAGTTTGTAAATTCCTCTTCTAATTCTGTTATTTCTGTCAAAAAAACTCTCTTTACCGGCCCATCAGCGTCGGCCCCGGCCAGCCATGCCAGCTCGGGTGGATCACCACCGCTATGAACACATACGCCAGGAAACCCGCGCGCATCGCCCCCTCGAACGTCAGCACCACCAGCGCATATTTCAAACCCAGCATCCGTCTCAACCCGAACCCTCCGAGGCTCACGCCAATCATCAGCAATGCCGGCAGCCCCGTCTCCCGCGGCTGACACAACAACGCGATCTGATACAGGTAGTTCGCCACGATCCCCGCCACCCAGACTGCGCTCAGCAGCGCCGGCCCGCGCGGGTGTTCCTCCAGCGGATGCACCCCCTTGCGGATTTGCTCGATCCCGATGTAGCGCGTCGCCACCAGCAACTGCGCAATCTCGAACAGCACAAACAGCGGCGCCAGCCAGGCAAGCGTCATGGTCCCTCCCCACTACCGCCTTTCCCGCCGGCACGCGAGCCTTCGTCCAATGATCCGCGCTCGCTGCACTGTCACTCTCAATCCTTGTCCCACGCCAGCCGCACCTTCACCGGCGTCTGCTTCCACACCGACACCGGCGTGAAAATCTGCCCGGGATTTAAAATCCCCCGCGGGTCCAGCGCCCGCTTGATCGCCCGCATCGCCTTCACCTCCGCCGGCGAATGCTGCCAGCGCAAAAACGGCGATTTCGCCAATCCAATCCCGTGTTCGCCCGTCACCGCCCCGCCCAGCGCCACGACCTTTTTCATCAGCGCCGCCACCCCGCGCTCCGCCTGCCGGCACTCGTCGTGGTCGGCCCGGTGGTACATCAAATGCACATGAAAATTCCCGTCCATCGCGTGGCCGAACGTCGGCGTCGCCAGCCCCGTCGTCCGCTTTAATTGCCGCGTGTACCGCAGCAGCGCCCGGTACTGGCGCGGCGGCACCACCACGTCCTCGTTCAGTTTCGCGTCGCCCATCTGGAACATCGCCTGCGAGCACGTCCGCCGTACCCGCCACAGTTCCTCCGCTTCGCCTGCGTCGTCCGTGTCGCGTATCGCCAGCGCTCCACCGGCGCGTAAACGCTCGCCCACTGCCGCCCGCTGCGTCGCCACGTCCGCTGCCGAGCCGTCCACCTCAATCAGCAATACCGTCGCTCGCGGCGCCTCGGCAAATACCGGCCGGCCCCACTTACGCTCCGTGCACTCCACCGTCTGCCGGTCCATGAATTCCAGAATCGAAGGCGTCAGCCGCGCCCGCATCATCGCCAGCACCGTCCGCGCCGCGGCGTCCTCGTTCGCAAACGCCGCCAAAAACGTGTGCCGCGCCGCCGGCCGCGCCACCAGCCGCAGCGTCGCCCGCGTGATCACCCCCAGCATTCCGCCGCTCCCCACCCACAAATCCCGCAGGTTGTAGCCCGACGCAAACTTCCGCAGCGGCGCGCCCCAGCGCACAAATTCCCCGGTGGGCAAAAACCCCTCCAACGCCATCACATAATCGCGCGTCACCCCATACTTCGCCCCGCGCAGCCCGCCCGCGTTCAACGCCAGATTCCCGCCAATCGTGCAATAATGCAGCGACGACGGATCCGGCGGGTAAAACAACCCGTGCTTCGCCGCCGCCGCGTCAATCTCCGCCGTCACCACCCCTGCCTCCACGTGCGCCAGCCCCGCCAACGAGTCAATGCGCACCTTCTTCCAGCGCGACAAATCCAGCACCCACCCGTGCTGCACCGGGCAGGCGGACCCCGTCGTCGAAGTCCCCGTCCCGCGCGGCGTCACCGGCACCTTGTATTTGTTCGCCAGCCGCAGCATCGTCCCAATCGCCGCGTCATCCCTCGGAAACACCACCGCCGCCGGCATGAACGACAGCCGCAAATTGTCCAGCGACGCCGCGAACCGCGCCGCCTCGTCCGTGCGCACCTGCGCCCCCAGCGCGCGCACCAGCGCCCGCGTGGCACTAGAATACTTTATTTTCGAAAACATGTTTCAAGATCAGGAAATCAAAAACCTACCCATGCCGCCTCCCCACCACTTCCGCCACCGCCGCAAACTCCCCCTTCAGCTTCGGATACAGCGCGCGAAACCTCGGATAAAAATCCCAGTAAACCTCCGCGTCCGCTCCCGGGTTCGCGCGGCTCGTTTCCGCCACCGCCGCCGTCCCCGCCGCCTCCACGCTCGGCCACACGCCCGCGCCCACGCCGGCCAGCAGCGCCGCCCCGTAGGCCGACCCTTCGGTCGAGCTGACCGTCACGATCGGCGCCTCAAAATTGTCCGCGAGCATCTGCCGCCAAAACGCGCTCCGCGCCCCGCCGCCGGACGCCACCACTTCCGTCGGCCGCAACCCCAGCGCGCGCATCAGCTCGAGCGAATCCCGCAACCCGTACGTCACGCCTTCCAGCACCGCGCGCGTCAGGTGCGCCTTGCCGTGCCGCAGGGTCAGCCCGAAAAACACCCCGCGCGCGTTCGGGTCCGGGTGCGGCGTGCGCTCGCCGCTCAGGTACGGCAGGAAAATCAGTCCCTCGCAACCCGCCGGCACCTTCGCCGCCTCCGCCGTCAGCAAATCATACGCGTTGCCCTCGCCGGCTTTTTCCCGCCGCGCCTCCTCGCCGCCCAGCGCATTCTTGTACCACTGCAACGAACCCGCACTCGAAAGCTGCACACCCATCAGGTGCCATTTCCCCGGCACCGCGTGGCAAAACGCATGCAAACGCCCCTGCGGGTCAGGCCGATACTTGTCCGTCTGCGCGAACACCACCCCCGACGTCCCCAGCGTGCACGACACCACGCCCGTTCGCACCACCCCGCAACCCACCGCGCCCGCCGCCTGGTCTCCCGCTCCCGCGATGATCGGCGTGCCCGCCCGCAAACCCGTCAGCTTCGCCGCCCGTGCCGACACCTTCGCCGACGCCACCGGCGACTCCGTCACCTCCGCCAGCCACGCCCGCGGCACCCGGCACGCCTTCAACATCTCGTCCGACCATCGCCGCTTCGCCACATCCAGCAGCGACATCCCCGACGCATCCGACACGTCCGTGAAAAACTCGCCCGACAGTTGGTAGCGCAAATAATCCTTCGGCAACAGCACCTTCGCCACCCGCCGGAAAACCTCCGGCTCGTTTTTCGCCACCCACAAAATCTTCGGTGCGGTGAAGCCCGGC
>JBEKZN010000181.1:0-4427 GCA_049509815.1 Opitutales bacterium | reverse complement strand
CATTGCAATGCACCTCCATGCGCACCATCCCATAGCTCGTGTCCTGCGTTTCGCCCACGAACGCCGGCTCGATCGGCTTCGTGAAGCTCGGCCAGCCCGTCCCGCTGTCAAACTTGTCCCGGCTGTCGAACAACGGCGTGTCGCTGCACACCGAAAAGTACACCCCGTCGTCGTGGTTGTCGAAATACTCGTTCTGGAACGGCGGCTCCGTCCCCTGCTGCCGGGTGACGCTGTACTGGATCGGCGTCAGCAGCTTCTGCCATTCCGCGTCGGTGTGCTGCACCGGCGCCTTGGCCATGTCAATGACCACATTCGAGGGCAGGCCGCATGCGGAGACCTCCCCGGGCTTGCAATACAGCGCGGACATCGTGGAATTGCTCGCCGCCGGCGATGCGGAAGATTGGGTTTTCATTTGGGCAATGGCCCCCGCCACCACGGCCAGCGCGACGGCTCCGACGATCAGCGGGGTTTTCATGGTCTGTTAGTCTATTCCTTTTCCCATTTTGTTCCACCCCCAAATGCCGCCTCACTCCGCCCGCAACACCTCCAGCGGCGAGTGCGACGCCAGCCCCCGGCTCGCCGCCAGCCCCGCCAGCAAACTCGTCGCTGACGCCAGCCCCACCGCCACCGGCAGGCTCCATCCCGCCGTGCCCCACGGCAGCGCGATCTGGAACCAATATTTCCCCAGCGCCCACGCCGCCCCTACCGCCAGCACCGACCCCGCCGCCCCGCCAAACACCCCCACCAGCGCATATTCCACCCGCCAAATCCCGCGCATCGTGCGCGCGGACGCCCCTAGCGCCCGCAACAGCGCGCTTTCCCGCCGTCGCTGGTGCCGCCCCGTCCAGATCGTCCCAAAAATCACCAGCACCCCCGTGGCGACCGTGAACAACGCCAGAAACCGCATCGCGAACGACGCGCGATCCAGGATGTCCGTCAGCGTCGCTATCACCAAACCTAAATCAATCACCGAGATGTTCGGAAATTTCTCCGCCACTTCGCGCAGAATCTGCCCGCGCAATTTGGCGTCGCCCGCCCGCGCCACCGCCAGACTCCACGCCGGCGCATCCTCCAGCACGCCCGCCGGAAAAATCAGGAAAAAATTTGGCCGGAACCGCTGCCAGTCCACCCGCCGGATGCTCCCCACCACCGCATTCATCGTCACCCCCTGCACGTCAAACACCAGCGGATCGCCCACCTTCACCCCCAGATCCTGCGCCGCGCCTTCCTCCACCGATATCGGGATCGGCCCATTCCCCGCGTAACGCGGCGTGAACGTCCCGCTCACCAGCGTTTCCGTTGTCGTCAGATGGTCGCGGTACGTCGAGCGAAACTCGTGTCCCAGCAGCCAGCCCGGCGCCCGGTCCCGTTTATCGTTGCGAATCTGCGCCAGCGTCCGTCCTTTTACGCTTTGCAGCCGCATCGACACCACGGGCGTCTCCTCATTCAGCTCCAAGTGGTGCGTTTCCAGCAACGTCTGCAATCCCGCCACCTGCTCGGGCTGAATGTCGAAAAAGAACAAATCCGGCTCTGACCCGCGCTCCAGAAACTCCCCCTGGCTCAGCAGCATCGCCTCCACCAGCCACAGCGTGTACAGCAAAAACACCCCCAGCCCCAGCACCGCCGTCAACAACCCCGTGCGGTTGCGCGGCCGGTCCAAATTCGCCAGCCCCTGCCGCGTGACAAATCCCAGTCCGCGCCCGCCCGCCAGCCGCCGCGCCAATTTCCGCAAACCCCACGCCAGCACACCCAGCACCGCCAGCGCCGCGCCCAGCCCCGTCGCAAACCACAACCCATCCTCCGGCTGCGCCGCCAGCGCGCTGCAATACCCCGCCACCACCAGCGCCAGCAGCACCGGCAAAACGCGCCGCGTCCAATCGCTCGGCGGCGCCTCGTCGTCAAACCCCGCGCGCAACGCCCGCAACGGCGTCGCCCGCCGCACTTCCAATAATGGCGGCAGCGCGAACAGCGACGACGCCACCACCCCAGTCACCACGCCCAAAATCACGCTCGGCCACGAGAGCGAAAACGTCACGTCCACCGGCAGGTATTCATGCAACAAGCTCGGCAGCAGCGATTGCGCAAACGCACCCAATGCCACGCCCGCCACGGCCCCCGCGAGCCCCGCCGCCGCAACCTGCACCAGCAAAATCCCAAATCCCTGACGCGCCGTCGCTCCCAGGCACCGCAGCACCGCCAGCCCGTCCAGCCGCTCCCGCACATAAACCTGCGCCGCGCCCGCGATGCCCAAGCCGCCCAGCAGCAGCGACATGCACCCCACCAGGCTGAAAAATCCCTGCAGGTTGTCGATCGCCTGGCCCAGCGAGCGCCGCCGCATTTCCACCGTCTCGAAACGCAACCGTTCCTCGTCCCCAAATTTCTGCTGCGCCGCCTCCAGCCACGCCTCGCTCGGCGGCGCCGGCATCTCGAAATGCGCCGTGTAAGACGCCATGTTCCCCAGCCCGCCCATCAAGCCCGTGCGCGCCAGCCACTCCCCGGATATGTACACCCGCGGCGCAAACGTCCCCGTGAACTCCGTTTCCCCCGGCGCCCGCCGCACCACGCCCGCAATTTTAAATTCCACCGACCCCAGTTTCATCGGATCTCCCGGCTTTAAGTCGAGTTGCGACCCCAGACCTTCCTCGATCAACGCCACCGGCTCCTTGAAGTCCTGCGGCTTCAATCCCTCCGGCACCGTTTCCATCGCACCGTAAAACGGAAACCCGCCCGTGAGCGCGCGAACCTGCACCAGCCGTGCTGCGTTCGCCCGCGGAAAAGTCCCCATCGTCAACAGGGTCGTCTCCCGCGCCTGCTGTCCGGGTATCGTCTTCATCCACGCCTCCGCCTTGGCTGAAAATGGCTCGCGGCTCGACACCCGCAAATCCGCGCCCAGCAGCGCCCGCGTTTTGTCGTCCACCGCCCGCCGCAAATTTGCCGCAAACGCCGCCACCGCCACCAGCACCGCCACGCCTCCTGCGATCGCCGCCGCGCAAAACAGCAGCGCCCGCCAGCCCCGCCGGGCATCACGCCGCGCCATCGTGAAAATCCAGAATGACATTGCTTTACCTGATTAAACTTCCAGCTTCCCGGCGCGCAGCCGCAATTGCCGCCCGGTGCGCCCCGCCAGTTCCAAATCATGCGTCACCAAAATCAGCGTCGTCCCGTGCGCCTGGTTCAGCTCAAACAGCAGCTCCACCAGCCGTGCCCCCGTCGCGCTGTCGAGGTTCCCCGTCGGCTCGTCCGCAAATAGCAGCCGCGGTTGGTGGATGAACGCCCGCGCCAGCGCCACCCGCTGCTGCTCGCCGCCCGAAAGCTGCACCGGGTAGTGCTCCAGCCGCTCGCCCAACCCCACGCGCTCCAGCAGCTCCGCCGCCCGTGCCGGCGCCCCGCGCTCGCCGCGCAACTCCAGTGGCACCATCACATTCTCCAGCGCCGTCAGCGTCGGCAAAAGCTGGAACGTCTGGAACACAAACCCCACCTCCCGCCGGCGAAACGCCGCACGCCCATCCTCGTCCAGCGCGCCCAAATCCACCCCCGCCGCCAGCACCTGGCCCGCGCTTGCTGTGTCCAGCCCCGCCAGCAAGCCCAGCAACGTCGTCTTCCCGCTGCCCGACGGCCCCACAATTGCCAGGCTCTCCCCCGCGCCGAGCGAAAAATCAATCCCGCTCAACACCGTCAGCGGCCCGCGCGCTGAGCGGTATGTCTTGCCCAGCCCCCGCGCTTCGAGCATAGTAACGGGAATTTGCTTTAAATCGTTAGCCATGGAGGGAACGGGGCCCAAAATCGGCGGTTTAATAGAATAGTGCCAATCGCATAAAATTCCCGTCCACCCAAGCCGTTTCTCACGGCCCATTCCCAGAAAAGATCGTTATGTCCATGCCTTCCCTTTGCCGGCTTGACGCTGCCCGTTCGCACCCGCGCCTGGCCTCGCGTGTCTTCATTCTCTTCCTTGGCGCGCTTTTCGCGGCCTCCGCCGCCTTCGCGCAAAACACCACCGTCAATTCTTTCACCACCGTGCCCGATTCGAACGCGCCGCAGTTCGGCGACACCCCCCAGCGCGTCGTCATCCTCGGCGACAGCCTTACCGCCGGCTACAACCTCGAAGACGACCAGGCCTTTCCCTCCATCCTCGAACGAAAACTCATCGACGCCAACCTCGACCAGCAGTGGACCATCGTCAACGCCGGTGTCAGCGGCGACACCACTACCGACGGTCTCCACCGCCTAAACTGGATTCTCCGCCAGCCCGTTTCCGTCCTCGTCGTCGCCCTCGGCGGCAACGACGGCCTGCGCGGTCTCAGCGTCAAAATCACCGAGGCCAACCTCCAGGCCATCATCGACCAAGCCCGCGCCAAATACCCCAAGGTCACCATCGTCGTCGCCGGCATGTTGATGCCCCCAAACATGGGCCCCGATTATACCACCGC
>JBEKZN010000180.1:0-4446 GCA_049509815.1 Opitutales bacterium | reverse complement strand
CAACACCGTCGCGCTCACAGTGGCCAGCCCGCGGTGATTTGTCCCTGGCCCTGCGCATTGGACTCTGCCTCCGCACGTCCTACTCACCTGACCGACCAAATTACCCCCACCCCTCGCCAGCAGGCGATCCCGCTGCGGCGGGACTCTATGCGGCAGCAGTCCGGCAACCGCCGGATTACCCTCCCCCCAAAAAAGCAATTTCCTATCAGTAGGGGAAGGGTTGCCGCCGGGAAAGCCCGCCCTGAGCACGTCGAAGGGCCAGCCAGCGACGCGATTGATAAATCGCTGCAAATTCCGGCATGAGGCCGGCGCCCGCTCTGGGTTGGCCCGTGGGTGCATTTACCCGCAGCATTGCATCCGCCCCGGTTTTCCTTCAACCTGTTCCCTTTTCGCCCATTTCGTCCCGCCTTCCCGACATCCTCCGCCATGTTCGCCACCCTCACCGACCGCATGTCCCAGGCCCTGCGCCACCTGCGCGGCTTGGCCCGCCTCACGCCCGAAAACACCGCCGAGGCCCTCAAGGAAGTCCGCATGGCCCTCCTCTCCGCCGACGTCCAGTTCAAGGTCGCCCGCGAGTTTGTCGAACGCATCGAACAACAGTGCGCCGGCCAGGAAGTCCTCAAATCCGTCACTCCCGGCCAGCAAATCGTCAAAATCATCCACGACGAGCTCGCCCGCCTCCTCGGCGAAGGCGCCACCCAGTTCGCCAGCGACCGCCCCCTCCGCGTCCTCCTCGTCGGCCTCCACGGCGCCGGCAAAACCACCACCGCCGCCAAGCTCGCCCGCTTCCTCCACAAACGCGCCTACACCCCCCTTCTCGTCGCCTGCGACGTTTACCGCCCCGCCGCCATTGACCAGCTTGAAACCCTCGCCCGCGCCGAATCTTTTGCCTTCTTCGCCGACCGCTCCACCAAGGACGTCCCCGCTCTCGCCAAAGCCGCCCTCGCCTCCGTCGCCGCCACCAAGGAGGGCCAGCCCAAGCCCGACGCCCTCATCTTCGACACCGCCGGCCGCCTCCAAATTGACGCCGACCTGATCGCCGAAGCCAAGCGCGTCCGCGACGTCGGCCCACCCCACGAAATCCTCCTCGTCGCCGACAGCGCCCTCGGCCAGGAAGCCGTCAACGTCGCCAAATCCTTCCACGAAGCCCTCCAGCTCACCGGCATCATCCTGACCAAGCTCGACGGCGACGCCCGCGGTGGCGCCGCCCTCTCCATGAAGGCCGTCACCGGCGTCCCCATCAAGTTCATGGGCACCGGCGAAAAAATCGCCGACTTCGACGTCTTCCACCCCGACCGCCTCGCCCAGCGCATCCTCGGCATGGGCGACGTCGTCTCCCTCGTCGAAAAAGCCCAGGAAAACCTCGACGAAGCCGAATCCAAGCGCCTCGCCGACAAAATGCGCCAGGCCGACTTCAACCTCGAAGACTTCCTCGCCCAGCTCCGCCAGATGAAAAAACTCGGCCCCCTCGGCAACGTCATGAAAATGCTCCCCGGCATGAATGACATCCAAGTCGGTGACGCCGAGGAATCCCGCCTCAAGCAAACAGAGGCCATCATCCTTTCCATGACGCCCCTCGAGCGCCAGAAAACCCAGCTCCTCAACGGCAACCGCCGCCTCCGCATCGCCCGTGGCGCCGGAGTCGAAGTCCGCGACGTCAACCAGCTCCTCAAGCAATTCGAACAAATGCGCAAAATGATGAAAATGTTCAAGGGCGGCAAAGGCAAGCGCCTCATGGCCGAAATGGCAGGCAAAATGGGCGGTGGTGGTGGCTTGGGCGGCCCCGGTGGCCTTGGCGGCCTCGGCGGCGGCTTCGGCCCCCGCTAAATCTCCGCGGCAAAATCCGGTTCGACCCAGCCAGGGCACCAATTGTGCCGTCCCTCGCTTCAACCTTTTTAACCCTTCAACCCTTTAACGCACTAACTCATGAAAAATCCCGTTCGCAACCTGGTGGCCGTCACCGCCCCCGCTCCCGAAACCGCCGCCGCTGCCCGCGCCGCCGTCCTCGCTCTGGCCCGCGCCAAAGACCCCGAAGGCGCCGCCGAAGACTCCTCCGGCCGCATCGTCTTCACCATCGAATGGGAACCCGCCTTCAAGGACCTCAAGGAAATCTCCACCCAGTTCAAGGACGTCACTTTCGCCCTCTATGGCGACTCCTTCGCCAAGCAGCACTGGGTCAGCAAAACCGTTTACGCCGCCGGCAAGACCACCGAAGACGCCACCTTCTCGCGCATTGATGGCATCTCCTTCCGCCGCGTTTACCACGAAATCTTCGGCGAGCCGTTTGCGCCCGGCGGTTAATCCCCCGCACGACGGCCCCCTGCCTCACCACGGCAGCGGCCACGGGAAACCGAAATCCGCCAGTTTTGGCGCGCCTGCGCCGGATCCGGATTCAACTTTGGGTGTTGGCTCGTTCTGAAACACGTTCGTTTGCGCCACAAAATTGTGCACCCGCATGGCGTTCGCATCGAAATCGTTGTTGAAGCTGGCGCTCATGCCCTGCCCGTCTTGATTGTCAGACGACGCTGCTGACGCCGCGCTTTGCGCCACTGAGCCGCTATGGTCATCAGCCAGCGGGCGGTCAAATACGGCATTGAGTATTCCGGAATTGAACAGCACCTTTTTGATTTCCACCGTCGCCGCCGGCCCGTTCGGGCCTCGCACTTCCAGCTTGTACGGCAGCCGGATGTCCTGCTGCACGCGCACATCCTCCAAATCCGCGACTTCCGCCGCGGCCCCGGGCTGGATGTCGTGCAGTTCCAGCTCCCTCGGCATCAAATCTCCCGCATCCAGATAATATGTCGCCTTGCGCCCTCCGGGCGAAACTACGCTCACCGGTTGCATCGGCGGTCCTGCGCCTTGCGCCGTCGGCTGCTCCGCCACAAACTTCGGCTCTATCGCATTCGGGTGCGCCAGCCAGGTTCCCAGCGGCGATTGCAGCCACAGCCAGTCCCGGGTCGTGTCGTCCGCATCCCATACCCCGACATTACCCGCCGCGTCCCGGTACGCCACCCAGGCCTGGTGCCCGTCGCTGCCCAGCATCAACGTGCCTTCCTTGTTCTCCAATTGAATCCGCACCAAGTTCGGCGTCTTCTTCAGAATTTCCAGCGAGTACGTCTGCCCGCCGGTCGTCAACGTCCCCAGAAAACTCGCGCTCTTGATCGCCTCCACGGCTTTGTCCCCGCCCAGCTTGAGCACATACGCCGCCGCCCAGTCGCTCCCCGAAACCGGCTTGCTCACCGTCGTTGTCGCATTCGTCTGAGCTGGACCCAACACCTCCTGCGGCGCCTGCGCCGTCATCTGCTCCGCCACATAAATCACCCCGCTGCCGATCAGCAGTGCCGCCAGCACATAAGCCAGCCCCCATACCATCCGGCGCTCGGACGAACGGCTGGAAATGCGCTTGCGCCACCGGCTGCGTCGGACTCTCGGCATGTTGGAAAATCGGTCGCCTCGGCCGCGCTCGGCGCCCCGGGTTTAGATGTGGATCGCCTCGTGGTGCGTGGCCGCCGCCGCCTCGCCCACCGCTTCGCCCAGCGTCGGGTGCGCGTGGATCGTCGCATGAATTTCCTCCCATGTCGCCTCCAGTTGCATCGCCAGGCCAAACTCCGCGATCAACTCCGTCGCATCCGAGCCGATGATGTGCGCGCCCAAAATCTCCCCCGTGTCCGTCGCCGTGATGACTTTCACAAATCCCTCCGGATGATTCACCGCGACCGCCTTGCCCGACGCCGTGAACGGAAACTTCCCCACGATGTACTTCAAACCCTTCTCCTTGCACGCCCGCTCCGTCAACCCGATGCTTGCCACCTGCGGCTGGCAGTACGTGCATCCCGGAAACCGCTCCACCCGCTTCGGTTGACTGTGGCCGAACATCCCGTTCACCGCCTGCACCGCCTCATACGTCGCCACATGCGCCAGCCACGGCGGTCCAATCACGTCCCCCGCCCCGTAAATCCCCTTCACGCTCGTCTGGTAACGACCGTCCACCGTGATAAACCCGCGATCCGCCGCCAAATTCACCTTCGGCCCCAGCAAACCGTCTGTGTTCGCCGCCACCCCCACCGCCACCAGCAGGCACTCGGCCGACACCGTCTCGCGCGTGCTGTCCGCGGTCAGCAGATCCACCTTTACCCCGCCCCGTTCCACCTGGATCTTGTCCGCCTTCACCCCCAGGCGCATCCCGATGCCCTGCTTCTTGAACGCCCGCTCCAGCGAGCCCGACACCTCTTCGTCCTCTATCGGCAACAGCCGCGGCAGCATCTCCACCACCGTCACCTGGCAGCCGAACGCATTGAAAAAATACGCAAACGCCACCCCGATCGCCCCCGCCCCCAAAATAATGCTCGAAGTCGGCAGCTTTTGCAGCGTCAACGCCTCCAGCGACGTCAGCACCCGCGTCCCGTCCGCCTGCAAGCCCGGCAGCATCTTCGCCCGGCACCCCGT
>JBEKZN010000018.1:0-11315 GCA_049509815.1 Opitutales bacterium | reverse complement strand
GCGGCGATTCGTGGTGGTTTTCTTGTCTGTCTAACCGTCAACGATGGAATAAGTTCGTAGGTAAAATTGCCTAACAGTGCACAAATAATGGCAATAGTAAAATAACTATAGAAACCTATTGTATCACCTTTTTTCATGACTGATAGGAAATTGCTGTTTCGGGGGGAAGGGTGGCTGGGGTGGGGGGCGAACCGAGGCTACGGTTGGCTCGTGGGTTCATTCACCATGCCGCTTTAGCGTCTTGAATAACTTTCAATTTATACGCAGCCAGAAGTTCGTGCGTGACTTTCAGTTTTTCACTGTCGTCACTGTGGAAAACAATGAACTCGTCTCCGAGATAAATATGGTCAAGGCAATTTTTCGCCAAGATATAGCCTTGCCACTGAAAAGTTATCGCCAAAAAAATCAGGCCTGCCATTTCCGCGCTTTCCTGAACTATTCGATTTTCACCTAAGCGAGCAGGTTCGTCCATATCGTACCTATTGCCAATTGGCTGGCTCTCAAACAAATGAGCTGGCGCATCAATGACATTCCTGGATTCTCCGCAACCCAAGCGGAATTTTTTCATTATAACCATTTGATCTGGGGGATATGTTTCCCAACTTGATAGATACATGGCGCGTTCAATATTCCGCGGCAACCAGTCGACAAGAGATGTTGAAAACGCAAATAATTTACCCGTATTTTTTGGGAAAACAGACATGATTTTGGTTAATTCCTTTGGAAATAAAAGATCCCGATTGCTTTCAACGCGCAAATTGAAATAACCGGTCCATTCTTGAAATTCGGATAGCGTCAAACATTTCATGGTAAATGCTTAAACTGATAGGAAGCTGTTTTTTCGGATGGAAGGGAATTGTAGGGGTCGTATCGACGGAATTTTTTACAGTAAAGACTTTGACCATTTAATAGTTTTCAGTCCGACCGCGTGGATTCGGAGTGGTAGGCTTCATAGGCTTGGATGATGGCGGCGACGAGGGGGTGGCGCACGACGTCCGCGTAGTCGAAGTAGAAGAGCTTGATGCCGGGGACGCCTTGGAGGACTTGGATGGCTTGCTTGAGGCCGGAGATTTTCGCGCGGGGCAGGTCCACCTGGGTGATGTCGCCGGTGACGATCATGCGGGAGCGGTCGCCGAGGCGGGTGAGGAACATCATCATTTGCTCGGGGGTGGTGTTCTGGGCTTCGTCGAGGAGGATGTAGGCGTTGGAGAGGGTGCGGCCGCGCATGTAGGCGAGGGGGGCGATTTCAATGACGCCTTTTTCGATGAGGCGGGCGCTGTCCTCCTTGCCGACCATGTCGTACATGGCGTCGTAGAGGGGGCGCAGGTAGGGGAGGATTTTTTCCTGGAGGTCGCCGGGGAGAAAGCCGAGGGCCTCGCCGGCCTCGACGGCGGGGCGGGTGAGGATGATTTTTTCGACCTGGCCGTCGAGCAGGGCGGAGAGCGCGGCGGCCATGGCGAGGTAGGTCTTGCCGGTGCCGGCGGGGCCGACGCCGAAGACGATGTCCTGCTTGCGGATGAACTGGAGGTAGCGTTTCTGGTTGATGGTCTTGGGGACGATGGTGCAGCGCTTGAGCTTCAGCACGAGGGGGTTCTCGAAGAGCTCGCGCAGTTGCTCACCTTCGCCGCGGCCGACGGCGGCGAGCATGTTGTCGAAGTCCACCTGCGAGATGGTGAGGCCCTGGCCGCGGCCGGCGTTGAGGAGTTCGAAGAACTGGGCGGCGCGCTCGACGTCGGGCTCGGCGCCGTCGATTTGGAGCCAGTCTTCGCGGCTGACGAGTTTGACGTTGAAGGCTTGTTCGGCCTTGGTGAGGTTGGCTTCGCGGCCAACGTAGAGCTGGCTGAGGATGCGGGGGTTGGGGAATCAGAGGGTGCGTGGTTCCATTAGGGAGGGGCGGGGGATTGGCGATTCAAGATTCAAAATTTAAGATTCAAAATGGAAAATTAAACTTGGGTCAGGTGGCGAATTGGCGGAGGCGCTCCCAGAGGGTGTCGAGCGCGAGGGGCAGGACGGTGGTGTTGGCGAGCACGGGCATGAAGTTGCCGTCGCCGTTCCAGCGCGGGACGATGTGGGCGTGGAGGTGGGTGGGCAGGCCGGCGCCGGCGGCGCGGCCAAAGTTGAAGCCGACGTTGAAGCCGTCGGGCTGGAGGGCGCGGGTGAGGATGTCCTGGGCCTTGACGATGGCGTCCATCAAGTCCGCGCGTTCGGCGGGGGTGAGGCCGGCGAGCTGGGCGACTTCGCGGTAGGGGGCGGCGAGCAGGTGGCCGGCGTTGTAGGGGTATTTGTTCAGGACGAGGTAGCTGGTGGGCCCGCGCCAGACGATGAGGGCGGCGCGGTCGTCGCCCATGGCGGGCAGTCGGGCAAAGAGACGGTCGCCGCCCGTCTCGGGCTTGGATTGCTCGACGTACGGCATGCGCCAATAGGCGTGTAAATACTCGGTGCCCACAAATGGCCGGCTCGTTGGGGCGAGCCGGTGGGATACTACGCGAGGCTGAAAGCGGTTGGGAAGGAAATTCAGGCGACGGGGAAGTTTCGCCGGAACTGGGGGTATTTGGAACAAAGATTGGGATATTTTGAGCGATTGGGAAAATTTTGTGAAAAACAAAGGGACCGGAATAAGCGAAGGCCGGTGGAATTCTAATCTCTAATCGTGCGGGCGGGCTGAATATCCCCTGTGCAAGTGGAGGCCCGTTCCGCGAAATCCCCTGAAGAGGTGCAAGCATCATGATGCGTTTTTACTGGCGCGCTTCCGCGCGCAATGTGTTGTTCGCCGGCCTGCTGGCCGGCTTGGGCTGGAATCAGATTCAGGCGCAAGGCCCGACTCCCGCGCAGCTCGATTATCCGTTCGGCAGCCGGCCCACCGTGGCCAACGAGGCCGATGCCACCGCCGCGTACCAAAATTGGAAGACGAACGAAATCACCACCAACGGCGCGCTGGGTTACGAGCGGGTGTTGTGGGACGACGGCTCGAGCACCGTTTCCGAGGGCATCGGCTATGGGATGCTGCTCGCCGCGGATTTCAACGACCAGCCGCTGTTCAACAACCTGTGGGGTTACTACAACCAGTTTCTCGATGCCAATGGGCTGATGAATTGGGAAATCAATGGCCAGGGCCAGGTGGTCGGGAGCAATGCCGCCACCGACGCCGAGGAGGACGTGGCGTATTCGCTTCTGCTGGCCGACCAGCGCTGGGGCTCCGCCAGCAGTCTGGATTACCTCGCGCTCGCCAAGGTGCAGATTGCCCGCATCCGCTCGACCATGGTGGAAGCGGGGACGTACGTGCTGAAGCCCGGCGACGTTTGGGGCGGCTCGTCCATCATGGACCTGTCGTATTTCGCGCCGGCGTATTACCGGGCATTCGCACAGGCGACAGGCGACGCCTCGTGGCTGGAGGTCATCAACACGAACTACAGCATCCTGGCGGCCAACGCCAATCCGCAGACGGGTTTGGATTCGGATTGGTGCAACGCCGAGGGCACCCCGAACAGCATGGGGGTGAATTATTCCTACGACGCCTGCCGCACGCCCTGGCGGGTCGGAATGGACTACATCTATTACGGCGAGCCGCGCGCGCTGGCCTTCTGCCAGAAGCTCAGCAACTGGGCGGCGAGCATCGGCGCGAACAACCTGGTTTCCGGCTACACGCAGACTGGTTCGCCGATCGTGAGTTACCTCGACAACGCGTTTGCCGGGCCGTTTGCGTGCGGCGCATCGGCGACGGGGCCGAGCGCCTTCGATGAGGCGATGTACACGCGCAACCTGCAACTGACGCCGTCCAATTATTACAGCCGCAGCCTCAATGCGCTTACGCTCGCGCTGTTGAACGGGCTGGAGCCGTTTATCGCGCTGCCGAACGAGCCGACGGCGACGCCGACTCCGCCGACGACGGGCGGCGGCTCAAGCACCAGCGGGGGCAACGGCACCAGCGGCGGAAACACGACCACGCCGCCCGCGGCAAGTCCGGCGGTGCTGACGGTTTCGAATGACTGGGGCGCGGGCTTCACTGGGCAGATCACACTGACGAACACGACGTCGTCGCCGTGGAACAGCTGGACGGTGCAGTTCAACCTGCCGTACCAGCCGACGGAAGTCTGGAATGGCGTTTTGGTGAGCGTGAAAGGGAACACGACGACGATCAGCAACGCGGCCTGGAATGCAGTCGTGCCCGTCGGCGGGACGGTGAGCTTCGGTTTCAATGCCGAGCCGGGCAATGCGACCCAGCAGCCGACGAATGTGTACGTGAACGGCGTGTTGCTCTCGGAAGAAACGGGCAGTGGCACCAGCGGCGGCAACACGAGCAGTGGCAGTTCGGGCAGCTCCAGCAGTGGAAGCTCGGGTAGCAGCACTGGCAGCTCGGGATCCAGCAGTTCCGGATCGGGCAGCGGCAGTTCGGGCAGCAGTGGGAGCAACGGTGGCAATACCACGACGACTCCGCCGGCGAGTGGTTCGGTGGCGGTGACCTACCAGGATGAGAACGACTGGGGCGCGGGGTTTGTCGGCCAGATGGTCATCACCAACAACACGAACAAGACCATCACGAACTGGAAGCTGCAGTTCACCTTCACGCCCAGCATCAGCAATATCTGGAACGCGCAGATCGCGACGCACAGCGGTGCGGTGTACACGATCGAGAACCTGTCGTACAACGCGGTGCTGGCGCCCGGGGCCAGCGTCACGGTGGGCTTTCAGGGCGCGCCGGGCGGCGCGGCTGCGCCGACGAGCGGGAGCTTCAACGGCGCGGGTGTCGCAATCAGCAAGCTGTGAAGCGCGCCAAATCACTAGCTTAGACTTATAACGGGCGCGGGAGTTTTCCCGCGCCCGTTTTTGTTGGAAATCGTTTTCAACTCCGCGATCTTAATGCCCCGAGAACCAAACGGTTTTTTCTGTAACGACCACAAACTTTCCCGGGACGGCATCGGCATGTTTCGCGAGCAAGTGGCGCAACGTCGTAATTTTACTGCCCGGAGTCTCATCATTCAGGCGCAGCAGTATGACCCCGGAATGCGGCCGGGCCGAACGGTAAACCTGATCGCCGAAATCTTTGTCGTTGGTGACCAGGATGCGATCTTCTTGAAAGGCACGGGCGAGAATGGCTTCGTCCGAGGCTCCACGCAGAACGTCGTAGGCGGAAAGAACGTCGTGGCCTTGCATTTGCAGCCATCCGGCCACAGCTGGTCCGGTACATTCATCCACGAGGAACTTCATCAGCGAACCAAGGCTGGATGAGGGCGGATGTTATCTAGTCAGGGGCGCGTAAGTGGTGTCGGCCAAGGTGCGCTGGGCATACAAGACACAGGCTCGCACGGCGTCTTCGGTCAGTCCCGGGTATTCTTGCGCAATGCCGGCAACTGTTTGCCCGTGGGCCAACTGGTTGAGGACGTGCTCAACGGTCATGCGCGTGCCACGAATGACAGGCTTGCCCGCCATTTTGCGTGCATCCACTTCGATGTGAGCCAAAAGTTCGTCGTCGCTCATGAGATGAGTTTAGAACAAAAAACACCAGTCGCCAAGTGGATTTTAACCGCCTACAACAGCACGAGCGAATCGCGGTGGACGAGTTCGAGGCGTTTGCGTCCGGGATATTTTTCGGCGATGGCGCGACTGTCCTGCCCGGCGATGGCCGCGGCTTCGGCGGAGCTGAATTGCGCGACGCCGCGGGCGACCGGGCGGCCGGCAGGGCCGTGAATGGCGACGAGGTCGCCGGGGGCAAAATCGCCTTCGACGCCGGTGACGCCTTTCGCGAGCAGGCTGCCGCCGCGCTCGCGCAGGGCGCGTTCGGCACCGGCGTCCACTTTCACGACGCCCGCGGGATGCTGGAACCACGCGAGCCAGCGCTTGCGCGATTCGAGCGGGATTTTTTCCGGGACGAAAAAGGTGCAGAGGGCTTCGCCGGCGAGAAGTTTGGGCAGGATGGCGGGGTCGTCGCCGCTGGCGATGATGACGCCGCAGCCGGAGCGCGCGGCGATTTTGGCGGCGGCGAGCTTGCTGATCATGCCGCCGACGGCGGTGGCGCTTTCGGTGCCGCCGGCGAGGGCCTCGATTTCGGGCGTGATGCGCTCGACGACGGGGATGACCTTGCCGGTGCCCTGCCGGTCCACGAGGCCGGGCGTGGTGGAGAGCAGGATGAGCAGTTCGGCGCCGACGAGGCTGGCGACGAGTGCGGAGAGCGTGTCGTTGTCGCCGAACTTCAGTTCCTCGACGCTGACGGAGTCGTTTTCATTGATGACGGGGATGAGGCCGTCGGCGAGAATTTCCTCGAGCAAATCCTTGACCGCGAGGTGCCGGGAGCGGGTGGCGACGTTGTCGCGGGTGAGCAGGAGCTGGGCGACGGTGAGTTTGAAGGGGTCGAAGGCGCGCTGCCAGGTTTCAATGAGGATGCTCTGGCCGACGGCGGCGCATTTTTGCAGGGAGCTGACTTTGGCGGGGCGCTTGGCGAGGCCGAGCCGGCCCATGCCGAGGCCGACGGCGCCGGAACTGACGATGAGGACTTCGAGGCCGCTTTGGCGCCAGGCGGCGGCTTCGCGGCCGAGGGCGGCGATTTTGGCGACGTCCAGCTGGCCGACGCCCGAGGTGAGGGTGCCGGTGCCGAGCTTCAGGACGACGCGGCGCACGCGGGCGGGAAGGGGAGGCATAGAAACAAATTAATCCACAGATTGCACCGATTCACACAGATTTTTTAGGACCATGATCCGAGCGAATCGGTGGAATCCACCGAGGAAAATTCTCGTTACACCTTCAGCAGCTCGGCTTCCTTGGCGGCGAGGTGCTGGTTGATGCTGGCGATCTGCTTGTCGTGCTCCTGCTGGATTTCCTTTTCGGCGCGCTTGAAATCGTCCTCGGAGATGGCGCCGGAGGTCTTGGCTTTCTTGAGGGTTTCATTGGCGTCGCGGCGGGCGGTGCGGACGCGGATGCGGCCCTCCTCGGCCTGGGTGTGGGCGACTTTGGCGAGGTCCTGGCGGCGCTCGCGGGAGAGTTCGGGAATGGGGCAGCGGACGATGTCGCCGTTGATCTGGGGGTTGATGCCGAGCTTGGCGACCTGGATGGCCTTTTCGATCTCCTTGAGCATGGACTTGTCCCAGGGCTGGATCTGGATGGTGCGCGGGTCGGGCGTGGTGATGGCCGCGACCTCCTTGATGCGCATGGCGCTGCCGTAGGCCTCGACGTGGAGGTTTTCGACCATCATGGGGGAGGCTTTGCCGGTGTGCAGCGAAGCGAATTCGTGCAGCGTGAATTCAACCGCCTTGGTCATGGCGGCACGGGCGTCGGCGAGGATTTTTTTGAGGTCCATAAGTCAGTAAATGTGGAAGTTTGAATGCAGAATGCAGAATTGAAGGCAAAAAGAAAGCCGCCGAACGGCGCGTGGCGAGGCTACTTGACGATGGTGCCGGTGCTTTGGCCGCGGACGGCCTTGAGGATGCTTTCCGGGGCGTCGAGGTCGAACACGAGGATGGGAATGTTGTTGTCGAGGCAGAGGGAGAAGGCGGTCGAGTCCATGATGTTGAGGCGCTGGCGCAAGGCGTCGAGGTAGGAGAGGGTCTGGTACTTTTTGGCGTCGGGGTATTTGAGCGGGTCCTTGTCGTAAACGCCGTCCACCTTGGTGGCCTTCATGAGGATTTGGGCGCCGAGCTCGGAGGCGCGCAGGGCCGCGGTGGTGTCGGTCGAGAAATAGGGGTTGCCGGTGCCGGCGACGAAGATGACGACGAGGCCTTTTTCCAGGTGGCGCAGGGCGCGACGCAGGATGTAAGGCTCGGCGACCTTGTCCATGGGGATGGCGGTCATGACGCGGACCTGGACGCCCATTTTCTCGAGGCAGTTCATGAGGGCGAGGCCGTTGATGACAGTGGCGAGCATGCCCATGTAGTCGCCGGTGGCGCGGTCGGTGCCGCCATCGTGCGCGCCGGAGAGGCCGCGGAAGATGTTGCCCCCGCCGACGACGACGCCGACCTGGGTGCCCAAGTCGCGGATTTCCTTGATCTGGCGGCAGATGCGGCTGAGGATTTCGTGGTCAATGGCATCGCCACTGGCGGAATTCTTGAGCGCTTCGCCGCTGAGCTTCAGGACGATGCGGCGGTACTTGGGCTGGGGCCGGGAACGAGCACTGGCTGACTTCATACGCGAAGCGTTGTGTCCGTTTGCGGGGCGGGCGTCAATGCTGCGATGGGGCGGGTGAAGCGTTAAAAGGGTTGAAGCGTTGAAACGTTAGAGGCAGGAAAGGGCGGGTCGAGTGGCGGGCTCACTTGCCGCTTGCGGGCGGGGGCCGGGTGGTGTTGGCTGAAGGGCTTTGCCAAGCACTTTGCCCATGGCTGACTTCGTTGACATCCCACTCGGGCAGCCGGTGCCCGACTCCCCGCACGCTGTTTTGTGCAGTTTGCCGCGGCTGGCGGACATCATCGGCTACGAAGAGCGCCGCCCCGAGACTATCGCGGCGATGCGCGTGGGGTACCCGCGCTTTTTGACCAACCCGCTGGTGGCGAAGGCACAGGGAGTGGCGGAGCGTGAGCTGGGTGGGGCGGGCCAGGCGGTGCGCCTGGTGCAGAGCAAAGCGCTCGCCGCGGGGCTGGCTGAATTTGTCGGCCCGCGCGCGGGTGCGCCGCAGCCCTGGCGAGGCGCCTGGGCGGTGAAAATACCGAATGACGCCGAGCTGCTGGCGCGCGCCAAATGCTTTCACCAGCATGTGGGCGCGGCCATTACCTCGCGGCAGGCGGAGGATATTTTGGTCGAGGCCGGCGCACTGCCGGTGCGTTTTGCCGAGACGACTTATGCCGGCGACGCGGAGGCAAAAATTCGCGCGAATCTGGCGGAAGCCTATGAATTGGCGGATGCGTCGGATATTTTGCTCACGGGTTCGGGGATGACGGCATTTTACACGGTGTTTAATGCGGTGCGGGCGGCGCAGCGCGCGCGCGGGCGGCACCGCTGGCTGCAACTGGGCTGGCAGTATGTGGACACGACGGAGGTGTTGAAAAAATTCCTCAACCCGGGCGAGCAATGGCATTTCTGGCCGGATGTGTTCGACCTGGCGGGGTTGGAGGCTTTTTTCCAAGAGCACGGCGCGAAGATCGCGGGTGTGGTCGCGGAGTTTCCCACCAATCCGTTATTGCAGGCCGGCGATTTGCCGGGGTTGCAGGCGTTGTGCAATAAGCACGGTGCGGTGCTCCTGGTGGATCCCACGCTGGCCAGCCCACGGGTGGTCAACGTCCTGCCGCACAGCGATGTGGTAATCAACAGCCTGACGAAGTTTGCCGCGAACGAGGGCGACGTAATGGCCGGGGCCGTGGTGTTCAACCCACAGTCGCCGTGGGCGAAAGCATTGCGCGGGACGGTGGCGAGCGCGTTGCCGCCGCATTATCCGCGCGATTTGGCCCGGCTGGCTGCGCAGATTGACGGCTATGCACCGATGGTCGAAAAAGCATCGATTTCGGCCGCACGCCTGATTGATTTTCTGCGCGGTCATCCGGCGGTGAAAGCGGTTTACTGGCCCGGCGAGGGGCGGTCGCGGGATAATTTTGCGCGGCTGGCGCGCGGTTCATACACCACCGGCGGGGTGTTCAGTTTCTCACTGCGCGGGGATTTGGCGCGATTTTACGATCGAGTGCGGGTGGTCAAGGGACCGAGCTTCGGGGTCAATTTCACGCTGATTTGCCCGTTCATGTACCTTGCGCACTATGATCTGGTCAACCAGGCGGCCGGACGGCAGCAACTGGCGGCGTTGGGGTTGGATCCGGAGTTGATACGCGTTTCCGTGGGCACCGAGCCGTACGAGCAGATTGAGGCCGCGTTTTTGGCGGCGTTGGCCTAACCGCGGTTTGCACGGAATTGTCACACCTCTCGGCAAGAATATTCTTGGGTGCCGCTTCAATTAAGTTTAATGCAGGCAACAATGGAGTCGCAACCCCCAGACGACCAGCCGCCTGCGCCTGTCCAAAACGTCAGCCAAGCCCCCAGCATCTCGGCGATGCGAGTCAAGACAACGCCGGCGGCCGTGTTGTCGCAGTCGTCCGTCCGGCGGGACTCGCCCTCGCTGGCGAGCCTGCGACTCCGGGCCTATGCGGTTTACGGCTGTCTGCTGGCGTATGTGCCCGCGACGATTTTGGGGGCTTGGGCGGGCGCAGCCTTCTTGCCGGGCACGGTGGATGGCACGGGTGAGTATCTTTCGTATGACCAGGAGAAGTTCATGAGGTGGGCGCTCGAATTTTACGGAGTCGTATTCCTGCTCACAGTAATCTTTTTTAGCCTGTGGATTTGGCGGGCGGCGAAAACGTTGCGGCGGATGGGCATTGTCACCGCAGTGGGCTCCCCGGGCGCGGCGGTATGGTCGTTTTTTCTGCCGGTGATATGGTGGTGGAAGCCTTATGCGGTGGTGCGAACCTTGTGGCAGGTGGCGATGGACCCGAACGACTGGGACAACGTGGCCATCACGCAGGCGCTGCCGTTGTGGTGGTCGGCTTGGATCGGGCAGTGGGTGTCGGCTTTCGCCGTTTTCGGGGTCGAGTGGATTGTGATGGGGTCGGACAAGCGGTACTTCGAAATCGTCGTGCTGTGGGTATTCGCCGCCTTGGGCGTGGTGGCCGCGTTGAGCCTGCTGATCGTGGTGATGCAAACCACACGCGGCCTGGGCCGGCAGTTGCGCAACCGGCAACCCGCCAGTTGAAGCGGCCGCGCGAATCAATTCACCCCGAGGGACTTGAGGGCGGCGGCCAGGTCGGTTTCCACGGGGATGATCGCGACGAGCTGGCCGAGTTCGAGCACCTGCAGCACTTGGGGCTGCGGATTGAGCAAGACCAACTTGGCGCCGTGAGGCATGAGCGCCTTGGCGGTGCTCAAGAGCATCCGCACGCCCAACGAGGACAAAAACGTGACTTGCGCGACGTCCACCACGGCGGGCTTGCGCCGGCTGGCGGTATGAGCGATGAAATGCAGTTCGATTGCTTGCACGCCGATCACATCCAGGCGCCCGGCCAGGGCGAGGTGCGTTACTTGGTCGTCTTTGCGGTGAACGATGATTTCCATGGGAGGCTTGGGTGAGGTTGCCGGACGGATGAAAAGCAGGTCTTCATGCAAAACCAGCCGCGCGGGCGAACCAATCCCGAAATCGTTACAATTCGGTGACAAGTTGCCCCGAGATGGAAGCGGGCCATTGGCCTTGACCGGAGCCGTTCCGGCGTCCACAAAAACCCTGCGCCGCCGGCGCAGGAGAATTCCATGCCTGATTCCGAAATGCAACGCCGCCAGCAAGCCATGGCGTTCCTGCGCGTCCGCCTGCTGTGGCTGGTGGGCTGCCTGGGCTTGCTCCTGACGGTGGTGGCAGTGTGGGG
>JBEKZN010000179.1:0-4457 GCA_049509815.1 Opitutales bacterium | reverse complement strand
TGCGCTTTTGTCTAATTCAGCGTTTGCCTCGATTTCATTTTTTGCGTTTTCTAGAGCACCTGAAAGACTCATTGCAAATTCTTGTACTCCCGCAAGATGGTTAATTTCTTTTTCCAAATTCGCTAGTTCGCTCAGATTAGTTGGATCGTCTTTCACCACCATCGACGGGAACATGCTCTCCGCATAATACGGCAAGTGCCCGCTCGTCTTATACATCTTCTCCTTGGCGATGTGCGGGGTGCGGACGCGGACGTAGCCGGCCTGGAATTCGGTTTCCTTGGCGAGTTGCTCGAGGGCTTCGATGATGGCGGTGCCTTTGGGGAGCCAGAGGGGCAGGCCGGGGCCGACGAATTCGGCGTCCATGGCGAAGAGGCCCATTTCGTGGCCGATTTTGCGGTGGTCGCGCTTTTTGGCCTCCTCCTGCAGTTTGAGCCAGGCGTCGAGTTCATCGCGGGTGGGGAAGGCGGTGCCGTAGATGCGCTGGAGCTGGGCGTTGCGCTCGTCGCCGCGGTGGTAGGCGCCGGCGACGGAGAGGAGCTTGAAGGCTTGGATTTTGGCGGTAGTGGGGACGTGGGTGCCGGCGCAGAGGTCGGTGAAGGCGCCGTTGGTATAGAAGGAAATTGCTTCGCCCTCGGGGATGTCGGCGAGGCGGCCGAGTTTAAATTTGTCCTGGCCGATTTGGTGGATGATCTGGACGGCCTCGTCGCGCGGGACCTCGCGGCGGGTGAAGGGCTGGTTTTCGCCGGCGATGCGGCGCATTTCCTTCTCGATTTTCTCGAGGTCCTCGGCGGTGAACTTGTGGTCGAGGTCGAAATCGTAGTAGAAGCCGGTGTCGGTGGGCGGGCCGATGTCGAGCTTGGCCTGGGGGAAGAGGCGCAGGACGGCGGTGGCGAGGACGTGGGCGGACGAGTGGCGCAGCTCCTCGAGCGGGGTCATCTTTTTCATGGGAAACGGAGACGATACCGGGCGGGGGGGCGCGGGGGAAGGATTTTTTGCGGGGACGGGGGAAGGAAGAGCTTTTTTTGACAGAATTAACAGAATGTACAGAATGGGGAATGAAGGGAGGGAAGAGGTGTCACGCGACGGCGCCACGGACGCAGCGAAAAGAGTTTGAGTCCAGCGGGCCCAGAGTGAGCGGGGAGGATGGGGAAGCGGGTGAAAGTGATGGGCGGCAAAAACTTGCCATTGGGCAGGGAGGTGATTGAGTTTGGCGCCATGGCGAAAAAACCGAAACTGCGCTGGGGGATTTTGGGCACCGCGCTGATTGCGCGCAAAAACTGGAAGGCCATCCGGCTGAGCGGCAACGGGGTGATCACGGCGGTGGCGAGCCGGGACGCGGAGCGGTGCCGGCAGTTCATCGCGGATTGCCAGGCGGAGTCGTCGTTTCCGATGGCGCCGCGGGCGGTCGCGGATTACGGGGAGCTGATCCGGGCGGAGGACGTGGACGCGGTGTACATCCCGCTGCCGACGGGGGTGCGCAAGCAGTGGGTGATCCGCGCGGCGGAGGCGGGCAAGCACGTGATTTGCGAGAAGCCCTGCGCGCCGAACCTGCGCGACTTGAAGGAGATGATCGCGGCGTGCCAGGCGAACGGGGTGCAGTTCATGGACGGGGTGATGTTCGAGCACAGCAAGCGGCCGCCGCTGATGCGGAAGGTGCTCGACGACGGCAAAACGGTGGGGAAAATCCGGCGGATCAACACGCATTTCAGCATCAGCGCGGGCGAGGAATTTCTGGCGAACAACATCCGCATGCGCGACGACCTGGAGCCGCACGGGGCGCTGGGCGACCTGGGGTGGTACTGCGTGCGGCTGCCGTTGTGGACGATGAAGTGGAAGCTGCCGCAGCGGGTGAGCGGGCGGCTGCTGGACGTGTACAAGCATCCGCAGGGGAAGGCGGCGGTGCCGGCGACGTTTTCGGGCGAAATGTTTTTCGACGACGGCGTGACGGTGGGGTTCTACTGCTCGTTTTTGATGGGATTTGAGGAGCACGCGACCATCAGCGGCACGAACGGTTATATGCGGCTGGAGGACTTCGTGGTGCCGCTGTACGGGAGCGAAACGGCGTTCGAGACCGGGAGCCTGGGGTTCGGGTTCATCGGTTGCGACTGCAACATCGAGCGCAGCACGCGGCGCTGGGCGGTGAAGGAATACGGGAGCAGCCATCCGACGACGCAGGAGACGAATCTGTTTCGCAATTTCGCGGCGCAGGTGCTGTCGGGAAAGCTGAACAAGGCGTGGCCGGAGATGGCATACAAGACGCAGTTGGTGCTGGAGGCGTGCTTTGCGTCGGCCAAGGCGAACGGGAAGATGGTGGAAGTGGGCGGGTGAAGGCGGGCTTGCCCGCGGCGGGGAAAAGGGTAGGGTGGCATTTTACCCATGAGCGCCACCGCCACCAAGGTCAGGCCCGCGAAGGAGCGGGCGAGCAAGCGCCCGGCGTTCGCGCGGGCCAAGCCGGCGGCGGGCGGGAAGGAGTCGCTGCCGGACGCGCAGGGGCATTTCGGGGTGTACGGCGGGAGGTACGTGCCGGAGACGTTGATGACGCCGCTGCTGGAGTTGGAGCGGGCGTACCTGGAGGCGCGGGACGACGCGAAGTTTCAGGCGGAATTTGCGGACTTGCTGAAGAATTACGCGGGGCGGCCGACGGGGATGTACTATGCGGAGCGGCTGACGAAGCACCTGGGCGGGGCGAAAATTTATTTGAAGCGCGAGGACATGCTGCACACGGGCGCGCACAAGATCAACAACGTGCTCGGGCAGGCGCTGCTGGCGCGGCGCATGGGCAAGCAGCGCGTGATCGCGGAGACGGGCGCGGGCCAGCACGGGACGGCGACGGCCGCGGCGGCGGCGAAGTTCGGCTTCGAGTGCGTGATTTACATGGGCGCGGAGGACATGCGGCGGCAGGCGCTGAATGTTTACCGGATGCGGCTGATGGGCGCGGAGGTGCGCGGCGTCGAGGCCGGGCAGAAGACATTGAAGGAGGCGGTGAACGAGGCGATGCGCGACTGGGTGACGAACGTGCGCTCGACGCATTACATATTGGGCACGGCCTATGGGGCGCATCCGTACCCGATGATGGTGCGGGATTTTCACCGCGTGATCGGGCGGGAGGCGCGCGCGCAGATTTTGGCGGCGGAAGGGCGGCTGCCGGACGAGATGATCGCGTGCGTGGGCGGCGGCAGCAACGCGATCGGGCTGTTTTTTGAATTTCTCGAGGAGAAGAACGTGAAGCTGACGGGCGTGGAAGCAGGGGGGCGCGGCATCCAGCCGGGAGAGCACGCGGCGCGGTTCGCGGGCGGGCGGCTGGGGGTGTTGCAAGGGTGCAAGACGTACCTGCTGCAAAACGAGGACGGGCAAATTTTGGGCACGCATTCGGTGTCCGCGGGGCTGGACTACGCGGCGGTCGGGCCGGAGCACGCGTATTACCGCGACCAGGGGCGCATCGGGTATGCGTACGCGACGGACGCGGAAGTGCTGGAGGCGTTTCAGCTTTTGTGCCGGACGGAGGGGATCATTCCCGCGCTGGAGAGCACGCACGCGGTGGCGCACGCGATCAAGCGCGCGCCGAAGATGCGCCGCGACGAAATTTTGCTGGTGAACCTGTCGGGCCGCGGGGACAAGGACGTGCAGGAAGTGGCGCGCGTGCTGAGCGGCGTGGCGAAATAATTTTTATGCAAAGCATGACTGGATTCGGCGCGGGAAAAGCGCCTTTGGCCGCCGCGAAGAGCGGGGCGGTTGCGCGCGAGGTGCTGGTGGAGATGTCGTCGGTGAACCGCAAGGGGCTGGAGGTGGCGGTGTCGCTGCCGCGGGAGTGGAGCGCGCTGGAGGCACCGTTGAATGAGCTGGCGCGGGCGCGGCTGCAGCGCGGGCAGGTGCGGTTGACGGTGGCCATCCATGAGCCGGCGGCGGGGGGAGCGGCGGGAGCGCTGGCGTGGGACGAAGTGGCGGTGGGCGCGGCGCTGGAGCAGTTGCAAATTTTGGCGGAGCGTTTCGAGGTGGCGTTCCGGCCGGACGCCGACTTGCTGTTGCGGCTGGCGCAAAGCAGCGGGAAGGAAAATTCGCCGACGCCACCGGAGACGGCGTGGCCGGCGGTGCAGGCGGCAGCGACGGCGGCGCTGGAGCAGTTGGTGGCGTCAAGACGGCGCGAAGGCGAGGCGCTGCAGCGGGACCTGACGGCGCGGGCGGCGACGCTGGCGCGTTTGCGCGATGAGATCGCGCCGCTGGCTTCGGAATCGGTGACACGCTACCGCGAGGGTTTGCACGCGCGGTTGCGGCAGATCGGGTTGGAGGTGGACTTGAACGACGAGCGGGTGCTGCGCGAGATCGCGCTGTTTGCGGACCGGTGCGACATCGCGGAGGAGCTGACGCGGCTGGCGAGCCACCTCGCGCAACTGGAAAAGACGCTGGCGGCGGACGGTCCGGTGGGGCGACAGCTCGATTTTCTGTGCCAGGAAATCCAT
>JBEKZN010000178.1:0-4494 GCA_049509815.1 Opitutales bacterium | reverse complement strand
ATCGCCTGCAGACATTGGGCCGCCGCGGCCAGGTTTTCGGCCATGTCCCCTTCGCCCAAATCCTCCAGCGTCTCGTTGTCCACGGTGCCCGCCGGCTGCGATCCCAGCCATGTCATTGCGCCGTCCGGATCGTTTTCCGTCCAGTTGGCCAACATATTTCTTAAGGTGTCCTGTTGCTGATCCTTCGGCATTGCCATCACCAGTTGCGCCATTTTCGGCGATCCTTCATCTTCCGCCACCGTCACCACCGCTGCATCCCTCGCCGGACCCGGCGGCGCGCTCACTACCCAGGCCGCTATCGCCTCCCTATCTTCGTCTTGCCATTCTTCAGCCATCTTCTTCAACACTTGATTCGTTTCGTTCCCGGGCGGTAGGTTCTGCGCGTAGGCCATGGCCGCCGCGGGGTCGGCATAAACCCATTGCAACACCAGTCCTTCCTGCGCGTTCTGTTTGTCCGTGCCATCGGGCATTTGGCCAACCCAATCCAGCGCGGCTTTCACATCCGTATCCGCCCAGGTGTTGAACAAGGTTGTGATCGCTGCCGTCCGTGCGTCGCCCACTGGCAGGCTGAACGCCGCCGCCCCTGCCTGCTGCGGATCTTGCTCTGTCCAAGCTTCGATGACGGATTTCACGGCCGCGCTTTTATCGTCGCCTTCCGGCAGTGCCGCCGCCCACGTCATCGCCGCTGCCGGCTGCGTCATAGCCCAGACTTTCGCAATTCCCACCCACGCCTGGGTGCGGTCATTCCCGGCCGGCAGTTCCATCGCCTGGGCGAGCGCCGTCGTCCGGTCGGTCGTGGTCCACTGCATGAACAGGTTGCTCACCACATCGTTCGCGATGGATCCATCCACTTTGCCACCCAAATCCTGATAAAATTCCCAGGCCGTAACCGGGTCAACATCGCCAAAGATCCGGGCCGCCGCCTGCGGCTTAAAATCATCCGCTGGCAATTGCTTCACCCACGCCATGGCTCCCAGCGCGTCCACGCCCACCCATTGCGACACCACCGTCAGTTCCGCATCCTGCCGGACCGCCGTTCCTTGCACGTTCGAAGCGTACATCATCGCGCCCACCGGATTGTGCACGGCCCACTCCATTAGCATTGAGCGCCGCATCTGGTTGCGCCGATCTTCCGCTGGCACTTCCTCCACAAATCCCATCGCCTGCGGCAGCAGTGTCGGCGGGATGGTGCCTAAAAATTTGCCGAATTCCCAACTGTCCCACTGCTCGTCCGTCTTCTGCGCTTCCGCCTGAATATACGCGCGGATCTCCGCCAAGGTCGGCTTATGCTGCGTTGGCTTCGCGCTGCGCTGGGCGGCCGTCAGGCCGTCCGGCCCCAACACATCCGCCATGAGCTGAGCGTTGGCCGCCTGCGTCTCTGTCAGCGCCTCGTGCAACCGCCCGATCTGCCACTGCTGCCACACCAGCGGCGCCGCCACCAGTGCCGTCACCGCCGCCGCCGCGAGCGCCGCCTTGACTTCGGTTGTCATAAGAAACGTCTTGGCGAACCAGCCGGCCGCGCCGGCGCTGCCCGCGCCTGCGAGCGACGCATTCGCCAGGTTTGCCGCCAGACCGGTTGGCGCCGCCTGCACCGAGTTCTCCGCAATCACGCCCGCCAGCAGCGCCACCGTCGCGGTCACGCCGCGCCGCGCAAAATACCGGCGCATTTTGTCCAGAGCGCGCGTCACCCGCTTTTGCGCGGCGTCCTCGCTCAAGGCCAGCGCCGCGCCCGTCTCCCGCAGGCTCTTGCCATCGAAAAACCGCAGCACCAGCGCATCCTGGTCCGTCCGGCTTAGGTGCCGCATGGCCTCATCCAGCAACGGCCCGACCGCTGCCCAGTCGGCGGGCGCATGGTTCTCCAATTCGGCTTGGTTCATGACTTCGTGCTCCCGTTGACGCCGGCGCTGCTCCGTTCGCACCGACTGCGCGGCGGCCCAATGCGCCGCCCGGTACAGCCAACCCCCCAGCGCGCCCGGATCGCGGATCGCGCGTGGCTTTCGGGCCAGGGCGATGAACACCGTCTGCGCCACGTCCTTGGCCAAGGACGTCTCGCGCACCACCCGCAGGGCCGTCGAATACACCAGGTTGACATGCCGCAACACCAATTCCGCAAACGCCGCCTCCGATCGGCGTTCGATGTAATCCTGCAACAATTCGCGGTCATCCATGAGCGGTGTTTAAATAGAGTAGCCGCCCGGCCCAAAAATCCGACAACTATTCCACGGTCGTGGTCGCTGTCTCCTTGCCTCTCAGCCCCTCAAGATTTCCGCCACCCCAGCTTTCTCCATCGGCCATCGCACCGATTATTTTGCTCTCCGGCGGCCCGCCAAAATGTTAATCCAATCTAAATACTGCCCGCCAAACCGGCTATTGTTCACCACTCCTCGAACCTCGCATGTCCACGCCCAGCGCCTGGCCCGAGTTAATGGACTCCCCGCCGCCCCCGGAGCGTCCTGCTCCCACTTATTGGCTGACGCGCTTCGTGCTTTTGCGTCTGCTCGGCGTGGTTTACGCCGTGGCCTTTTTGGTCGCGGCCAATCAAAACGGCCCGCTCATCGGCGAACACGGCCTGCTGCCCGTCGGCTCCTACCTGGACCAGGTGCGCAACGCCCTGGGCTCGACCGCCACCGCGTTTTTCCAACTGCCTTCGATCTTTTGGTTCGCGCATTCCGACACCGCACTTCTGGTGGCCGCATGGATCGGCTTCGCGCTGGCCTGCATTGTGGCCGCCGGCTTTGCCAACGCCTTGCTCCTGACCGTCCTCTGGTTACTCTACATGTCCTTCGTCCACGTCGGCCAGGACGACTGGTATGGCTACGGCTGGGAATTCCAACTGCTCGAAACCGGCTTTCTCGCGATTTTCCTCTGTCCCCTGCTCGACGCCCGGCCTTTTCCCCAGCGCGCACCGCCGCTGCAAATCATCTGGCTCTTCCGCTGGCTCATCTTTCGCATCATGCTCGGCGCGGGCCTGATCAAAATCCGCGGCGACGCCTCCTGGCGCAATCTGACCGCGCTCTACTATCATTTCGAAACCCAGCCCATCCCCAACCCCCTCAGCCGCTGGTTCCATTTCCTGCCGCGGATCGTTCTGCGCTGCGGAACCTTTTTCACCCATGTCGCCGAGCTTGGCGCGCCCTGGTTCGTCTTCTGGCCCCGGCTGGCGCGGCATATCGCCGGCGGCGTCATCATCGGCTTTCAATGCGTCCTCATCCTGAGCGGCAACCTCTCGTTCCTCAACTGGCTCACCATCGTCCCCGCTCTCGCCTGCTTCGATGACTCCTTCTGGTCGCGCGTGCTGCCCCGCGCCCTCGTGCGCCGCGCCGAGCAGGCCGCGCAATCCGCCCAACCTTCCCGCCTGCACGAAAACACCGCCTGGGTCGTCGTCGCGATTGTTGCCCTCCTGAGTTTGCAGCCCGTCGCCAACATGCTCTCTCCCTCGCAAGTCATGAATGCCTCGTTCGATCCGCTCGACCTCGTAAACACCTATGGCGCGTTCGGCTACGTCGGCAAGGAGCGCGACAACATCATCTTCGAAGGCACCGACGCCGATGTCCCCGACGACCACGCCGTCTGGAAGCCCTACCCTTATAAAGGCCTGCCGGTAGATTTGTACCGGCGCCCACCGCAAATCGCCCCCTACCAGCTCCGACTCGACTGGCGCATGTGGTTTGCCTCCATGGGCACCCCGGCCCAATACCCCTGGACCCTCCACCTCGTCTGGAAACTCCTGCACAACGACCCCGGCACGCTCAGCCTTTTCGCCTCCAACCCCTTTCCCGGAAAACCCCCGCGCTACATCCGCGCCGCCTACTACAAATACTCGTTCGCCCCGCCCGGCAATCCCGACGGCCGCTGGTGGAACCGCCAATTCCTCGGCCTCTGGCTCCCTCCGCTCTCCACCGATAATCCCGAATTTCGCCGTGCCCTCGCCGACTACGGCTGGATCCCGCCCGACGCCCCCGCGCCCGCTGCCTCCGCTCCAGCGACCGCGCCTTCCCCATAATAGACTCGACCCTCGCAACGGCTTTTGCTGAAACCTCAACTGCCCCGCCCGCGTTTCTAACGCGTGGCCCACCCCATGAATAACGCCCCTTCGATCTCACCCCGCCTCATCCGCGCCGCCATTTTGGCGCTCACGCTCGCCGTCAGCCTCGCGCCAACCGCCTTCGCCCAGCCTGCGGCGAACACCACCGCCAGCACCGCTTCGACGGCTGCTCCCGCCAACACCACTGTCTATTTCAGTAACTGGCCCGCCGGCGCCGACCCCAAGACCGTCGGCATCCGCGTCGCCGAAAACGTCGCCGCCCGCAAGTTCCGCTTCGAGACGATGCCTAATCGCCCCTACGTCATCTACCCCGAAGTCATCGCCTGGTTTGGCGCGCTTCGCTTCGCCCACACCATCAACAACACCACCCTGCAGGACACGCTCGTCAAGCGCTTCGACTACTTCCTCACCGACGACGGCGCCACCCACATCTCGCACCAGGAGCACGT
>JBEKZN010000177.1:0-4500 GCA_049509815.1 Opitutales bacterium | reverse complement strand
CAGAAGCCACCTATTACACTGCCGCGCAGATTGACGCGTTTTTAAACGGCGTCGTCCGGGTTCTCAATCTGGTCGGCCTCACCGGCAGCGGCGAGACGCTCGCCAGCCAGAACACGTCGGGAACGCTCGGCCAGGTGTACCTGGTCATCATTCCCGGCCTGCCGCTCCGGCAATGGAAAGTTGTCAGCAGCACGGCCGCCACGAATCTCACGTCCGACCCGGCCATCGTGCAAGGGGCGGATTTCAACGCCACTTCCAACCCGACCGTGTTCCAGTCGCTCGACTGAGCCGCGCATTTTTTCACCTCCAAAAATCACCCGCCATGAAAACACTCCTCTGCTGCATCCATTCGTTGACCACGCAGTTCGCCCGCCAGGCGAACCACGCCCGCTTCGGACCGCTGTCCATCGCCGCGCGCATTTGCCTGGGTATCTCTACCCTGATTGCCGCCTGCGGGCCGTTGCCAGCGCTCCAGACGCTCTACCAAAACACCACCAACGGACAACTCGTCAACTCCAGCGGCACCGCGCCGGCGAATTTGACGCTCGCGAGCAATTTGACCACATCGGCCAACACCACGCTGGCGATTGGCGCGAACGCCTCGCTTTTCGCCGCGACCAATTCAACCGTGGATCTGGGCAACGCCACGCTCATCCTGCCCAGCGGCGTGGGCGGCAACTTCAGTGGCGGCTCCGGTCTGCCGGCCATCAGCGGCAACAACGGCGTGCTGGCAACGAATGGCACCGTGCTGGGGTGGAATGGCGCGCTGACGTTCACGGGAGCGGATGCGGCGTTCTCGGGCAATGTGACCACAACGGGCAATATTTCCGGAACCTTCAACGGCACGCTGGCCCCGGGCGTGAATCTGCCCGCGGCACAGTTGACCGGGAATGTTGCGAACACCTTCAACGGCACGCTCGCGCCCTCGGTGAGCTTGCCGGCAACTCAGTTGACCGGGAATATCCCGGTGAGCCAATTCAACGGCGGCGTGAACGCCAACGCCAGCACCGTGTTTTGGGGCAACGGGACCTGGAGCACAGCGCCGACCGGCGGCAGTGGCGGCGGCAACGGAACGGTCAGCGTCGGCAACCTCACGGGACTCACCGGCAATGGGGTGATCGCAGTTAATTCCGGTGTGGCCGGAGGAAATGGCGATCTTTCGTTCAATGGCACGACCACCATTCTGGCCGGGAATGCGACGATCGCCAACGGCGTCCTCGACGCCAATGTCGCCACCAACCTCGGCCAATGGATCACCGTGGCCGACTCGAACGGCGGAAACATCTCCTACTTTCCCCAAACCGGCTTCCGCACGCTCAACAGCCAGGGCTACGCCACGGCGCTCGACATTGCGGGCGTGTTCGGTGCCGGCATCGGGCGGCTTTATTTCAACGGCTCGACGGAGTTCGACTTCCGGCTCGATGCGGACAGCGAGCCCTACGTGTTCAAGCTTGGCCACACGTCGGAGGTGACGCCGCTGATCGTGAACCCGACCAACATCACGGTGGCTAATGACGTGATTGCGAGCGGGAACCTGGTGGCATCGGGCAATCTCGAAGGAACGTTCAACGGCACCTTCGCCGGCCCGGCAGGCAATCTGTCGGTCACGAATTATGATGGAGGCATCTCGGCCAATTCTTCGACGGTATTATGGGGCAACGGAACCTGGAGTCCGGTTTCCGCGAGCGTGGGGAATGCCACAAATCTGACCATCAGCAACAACCTGACGGTGGGCAATACGCTTTCGATTGCCAATTTCTCGCTACAGACGCCGGGCGCGAACGGATTGACGTTTTCGGGCAACACCTCGGGCAATCCCGTGACCATCCAGGCGACCGGCACGTCGGATGCTGACGTGGGGATTTCGATTTTGCCCAAGGGCGCCAACGGCACGGTGGCGATCGGGCCGACGCAGATTTTGCCGTCGCTCATCACGTACCATGACGGCGCGGCGTATCCCGGCTCGCCGATCACGCCAGTGGACGACTTGTTGCAGAATCGCGATCCGGCCAACGGCTGGGCGGGCGGCAGCTATTTCTCCTGGTCGGACGATTCGGCCACGCTGCCAAACGCGACCTTCTCGTACATTGAGGGCGGCAAGGTGAACGGAAATTACACGACGCCTTCGGTCGCCGGACTTTACAATAACCAGATCGTCTTTGAGATTGCGAACGTCAACAACGTGGCCACCTCGGGCAGCACCCCTGACCTGCAAGTGGCGACGCTCAACGACTTTCGCACCATCAGCGACGGAATCGGCGGCAATACCGACGGCGACACCGACTGGGTGTTCAGCCACGGCGGGGTGTTAAACCAGCCGTCGCCGGATGTCATTTTCAACAGCGGCGAGGAATGGATGGAGCATCCGTTGACGGTGGCCAACTCGCTGACGTTGAGCGGCGCCGGCGCCAATTTGAGCATTTCCGGAAATTCCAGCGCAATCATCTCCATCACGTCGAACGGCACCTCCCAGGGCAACGGCTACTTCCCCGTTTACATCCAGGGCGGAAATCCGAACAACAACTACGGAGCCGAAATAAACGACACGGTCAGCAACACCAACGCCGGCCTGACCGTCACCAACGGCGGCGACGGCACGCATGAGGTGACTTTTGGGTACGGCAACACGGCGGAGCACACGGCGATTTATCAAAATGGCTACATCGCCACGCCCAACAGCCTGGTGTTTCTGACCGGTGGCAACATTGCGTTCTCCACCGGACCGCTTAGCGGCAACATCTTCGCCCAGTTCAACCAGAGCGGCCAGTTTTCCATCGGCACCGTTGCTCCGGTCGCGGGCTCCAATTTGACGGTCGAGGGGAGTGCCACCGTGACCGGTGTGCTGACGGCCAGCGGGGGAATCTCCGTCAATGCCACGAACGGCGCCGGTTCCAGCACGGGCACGCTGACGAATGCGCCCGGCTCCGGAAATCCCGTCATGTGGATTCCGATCACGGTCAACGGCACGGTGTACCACGTCCCCGCCTGGTAAATATTTTCTCAACCCAAACTCAAAAATCCATGAATCCTACAATCCTATTTGGTATTATTCGCCATGCGCTGACTTTTGGCGCGGGCTTCATCGCGGCCAAGGGCTGGATCAACGCGGGCGACGTGCCGCAAGTCGTGAGCGCGGCCATGACTCTCGCGGGCGTGTGCTGGTCCATTTATGAGAAAATCGAAATGCCCGGCGGACCGGGCACGCCGACGACCACGACCGCGGCCTCGGCGCCGACAGCAGGCATCGGAATTCCACCCGGCGCGGCGACCGCACTGATTGCGGCAGGCCTGGGCGGGCTGATGCTGACGATGTCGGGCTGCACCGCCTCCGGCACCACCGGCAACTCGTCGGTTTCGGTTCTGTCCCAGGATCCAACCACGCAGGTGGCGATCATCGCGCAAGTGGCCCAGGCCGGCACCCAACTGGGCGTGGCGGCAGCGATTACGCAACAGCCTGCGCTGCGGCAATACTTCGAGGCGAGCCGCGAAGCCCTGAACGCGCTGCTCGCGACCGGCAATACCGCGGCGGCCGGCAACTTGACGACCACCACCGCGATGACGAACCCGACGCAGTTGCAGAGCTACCTCAACCAGTCCGTGCCGGCGGCCTACCAGCCGCTGGTGGATGCGGGTCTCAACGCCGCCATCGGCGCCTACACGACTTGGTACAACGCGAACGCGAGCAAGCTCACAACCAGCGATACGGCGAAATATTCGCTGCAGATTCTGACCGCGATTGATGCCGGGCTGAATGCGGCGCTTGGACCAATTCCCGTGCCCATGCCGGCCGCGACCGTGGTCCACAGCTAACCCACGCAGCTCTTCACCGCTTCCACCAAACCCATGCCCGCGCCTGCAAATATCTGGACACTGCTTTCCGGCTCAACCGAGCAGACGCTCGCGGCCTGGGGGATTGACCGCGCGGTGGTGACGCGCAAAAGCCAGGACAATGACACGCTGGAGATCTCCGTGCCGAACGCGCCGTTCGACGCCAACGTGCTGTTCGCGTTCGAATCGTCCGTCACGCTGAAGCGGTATCCCGCGGCGGACAGCAGCGGCAACCCGACGGGGACGCCGGTGGTGTGGTTTGTGGGGACATGCACGCGCACGCCGCGCAGCGGGCGGCCCAGCGCGGAGGGCATGGACTATAAATTCGAGGGGCCGTGGTACTGGCTCGTGAACATCGTCTATCAGCAAAACTGGACCATGTTCGCGGGTTCGACGCAGGTAACGGCGCCGCAGTCGCGCGTGAATTTGTTCACTCTGATCACGGGCGCGCTGATGACGACGGCGGCGCAGATCACCGATGCGCTGACGTGGGCCATCGACAGCGGCGCGGTGTTGACGGCTGGGAGCCTGCCGACAGGCGTCTATGTGCCGAGCGAGCAGGGCGTGGATTTGACCTGTGCGGAAGTCATCAAGCGCGCGCTGCGCTGGCACCCAGACGCACTGACGTGGTTCGACTACACCACCACGCCGCCGACGCTGAACATCGGCACG
>JBEKZN010000176.1:0-4511 GCA_049509815.1 Opitutales bacterium | reverse complement strand
CCATACGTCGGGTAGATGATCACGTTCTCCACCGTATAATTGCTGCCACCGACCGCAAAAGTTGAGTTCCCGTCCGTCAAACCCGTGGCCACATGCGCGGCCGTCAGCACCCAATCCGGCGAAATCAACACCCCCGAGTCTTCAACTTGGGTAAACTCCCCTACCGAAGGATAGTCTGCCCCCAAGGCCTGGTATTCGGCATCCGTCACCCCGAACGAACTGTCCAATTCGACAATCCCGCGCAGCGGCGACGCCGCCCACAGCGCGATCATCACCCAAACCGCCAAAACCCTGTTCCTGCCCGTGAAACCATTCACGCCCACAGTTTAGCTGAACGTCGTCCCATTCGCAAGCCGAATGCCCTTTGCCCCTCCACGCCACCAACCGTTATATCCATTTTGGACCGGAACTTGCTTGGTTCCTGCCCGAAAGCATGACGGCCCGGTCCCGGCGCCGCCGGTGGGTTTTGCCCGCCGGCGTCGGCAGTGTCGGACGCAGCCTCGACATTCCCGCCAAAACCGGGCTCACTCAATTTTCGGCTCATTTCTAGAGTCCTTGCCCACAGCCTTTTCCGTCTTATGGCCATCCACGCCGCCCTCTACCACCGCACCCACTACCGCTACGACCGTCCCGTGGTGCTCTCCCCGCAGATCATCCGCTTGCGGCCCGCCGCGCATGCCCGCACCCACATCCTCAGCTATTCGCTGCGCATCCACCCGGAAGGTTATTTCATCAACTGGCAGCAGGACCCCCACGGCAACTACCTCGCCCGCGTCGTCTTCCCCGAACCGGTCACGGAATTCAAGGTCGAGGTGGACCTTGTCGCCGAAATGGCCGTCCACAACCCCTTCGACTTCTTCGTCGAACCCTACGCTGATAATTTTCCCTTCGAATATGAACCCGGCCTCAAGGCCGAGCTCGCCCCCTACCTCCCGACCACCGCCGACGGCCCGAAACTGCGCGAATTTCTCGCCACCATTGACCGCACGCCCAAAAACACCGTCTCCTTCCTGGTCGAGCTCAACAGCCGCCTGCGCGAAGTGGTGGACTACGTCATCCGCCTTGAGCCCGGCGTGCAGACGCCCGAGGAAACCCTCGCCCTGCACAAGGGCTCCTGTCGCGATTCCGCCTGGCTGCTCGTTGAAACCCTCCGCCATCTCGGCCTCGCCGCCCGCTTCGTCTCCGGCTACCTCATCCAGCTCACCGCCGACATCAAATCCCTCGACGGCCCCAGCGGCACCGACAAGGACTTCACCGACCTTCACGCCTGGTGCGAGGTTTTCATTCCCGGCGCCGGCTGGGTCGGCTTCGACGCCACTTCCGGCCTGCTCGCCGGCGAAGGCCACATCCCGCTCGCCTGCACTCCCGCACCCGGCAGCGCCGCTCCCATCAGCGGCGCCGTCTCCAAGGCCGAGACCGAATTCGATTTTTACATGGAGGTGCGGCGCCTCCACGAAACCCCGCGCGTCACCAAGCCCTATACCGAGGAGCAATGGCAGACCATCGAGGCCCTCGGCCACAAAATTGACGATGTCTTCCGCGCTCTCGACCTCCGCCTCACCATGGGCGGCGAGCCGACCTTCGTTTCCATTGACGACCCGGACGGCCCCGAGTGGAACACCGCCGCCGTCGGCCCGCACAAACGCGACTTGTCCGCCGAACTCATCCGCCGCCTGCATGACCGCTTCGCCCCGCACGGCCTCATGCATTGGGGCCAGGGCAAGTGGTACCCCGGTGAATCCCTCCCGCGCTGGTCCTATGCCTGTTTCTGGCGCAAGGACGGCGAGCCCATCTGGGGCGACCCCAAGCTCACCGCCGAAATGGAGACCGATTACGGCTTCGACATCACCCGCGCGCGCCAGTTCGCCTACGAACTTTCCTCCCGCCTCGGCGTCAACCAGCGCTGGCTCATGCCCGCCTATGAGGACTCCTGGTATTACCTCTGGAAGGAACGCAAGCTCCCCGCCAACGTGGATCCGCTGCGCAACAACCTTTCCGAAAAGGAGGAACGCCGCCGCCTCGCCAAAATTTTTGAAGAGGGCATAGACAACGTCAAAGGCTACGTCCTGCCCATCCAGCGCCGCTTCGGTGCCGAAGGCTATTATTGGACCAGCGGTCCGTGGTTCCTGCGCCAGGAGCATTGCTTTCTGCTGCCCGGCGATTCCCCCGTCGGCTTCCGCCTGCCGTTGGATTCCACCCCGTGGGCCGCTCCCGCGGACTATTATTTCATTCCGGAAGTGGACCCGCAGATGGAGCTTCCGCCGCTGCCCACGCGTGAAGCCTTGATGCGCCAATTCCACGTGCCTGGCGGCCCCGCCGAAGGCCGCTGGCCGTGGGAAGACACCGTGCGCGGCACCGGTCGCGGCGGCCCGGGCCAGCAATTGCGCCCGCAACCCCTCCCTCCGCGCACTCCCCTGCGCGACCCCGCCACGCGGCCCGGCCCGCATGAGTCCGCCAACTGGATTGTCCGCACCGCCATGTGCGTCGAGCCGCGCGACGGCAAAATTTACGTGTTCATGCCCCCGGTGCGCACCGCCGAGGATTATCTCGAGCTGGTCACCTACGTCGAAGCCGCCGCCGCCGCCACCGAGACTCCTGTCCTCCTCGAGGGCTACCCCCCGCCCCACGACAACCGCCTCAACGTCCTCAAAGTCACGCCCGACCCCGGCGTCATCGAGGTCAACACCCAGCCCGCGCGCAGTTGGGATGAAGCCGTCAAAATCACCACCGGCCTCTACGAAGACGCCCACTACACGCGCCTCGGCACGGAAAAATTCATGGTCGATGGCCGTCACACCGGCACCGGCGGCGGCAACCACATCACCATCGGCGGCGAAACTCCCGCCGACAGCCCGCTGTTGCGCCGGCCCGACATCCTCGCGAGCCTCATCGCCTACTGGCACCAGCACCCCTCGCTTTCCTACCTGTTCTCCGGCCTGTTCATCGGCCCCACCAGCCAGGCCCCGCGCGTGGACGAAGCCCGCAACGACTCCCTCTACGAACTCGAAATCGCCTTCGAAGAACTCAAGCGCGCCCGCGGCGGACCGCCCTGGATGGTTGACCGCATCCTGCGCAACTTCCTCATCGACGTCACCGGCAACACCCACCGCGCTGAATTCTGCATCGACAAACTCTACAGCCCCGACGGCCCCACCGGCCGACTCGGCCTGCTCGAGTTGCGGGCCTTCGAAATGCCGCCCCACGCCCGCATGAGCCTCGCCCAGCAGCTCCTCCTGCGCGGCCTCATCGCCCGCTTCGCCGAAAAACCCTACGAGCCCGGCCGCCTCACCCGCTGGGGCACCGAACTGCACGACCGCTGGATGCTCCCGCATTTCGTCATCCAGGACTTCGGCGACGTCCTCTCCGAATTGCGCGCGCACGGCCTGCCCTTCGAGGACTCCTGGTTCGCCCCGCACTCCGAATTCAAGTTCCCCTTCTACGGAAAAACCAGCTACCGCGACGTCGAAGTCGAGCTGCGCCACGCCCTCGAACCCTGGCACGTCCTCGGCGAAAGCGTCGCCGCCGGCGGCACCGCCCGCTACGTGGACAGCTCCGTCGAGCGACTCCAAGTCAAGGCCCGCGGCCTCAACCCCGAACGCTACCTCGTCGCGTGCAATGGCCGCCGCGTTCCGCTGCACGCCACCGGCACCGTCGGCGAATACGTTGCCGGCGTCCGCTACCGCGCCTGGCAGCCGCCCGAATGCCTCCACCCCACCATCCCCGTGGATTCCCCGCTCGTCTTCGACGTCATCGACCAGTGGAACCGCCGCGCCGTCGGCGGCTGCGTGTACCACGTCGCCCACCCCAGCGGACGCAACTACGCCACCTTCCCCGTCAACGCCTACGAAGCCGAAAGCCGCCGCCTCGCCCGCTTCTTCCCCTTCGGCCACACCCCCGGCCCGCGCGACACTATCCCCGCCGCGCAAGTCAACCCCGAGTTCCCCCTCACCCTCGACCTCCGCTCCCCACTCCCGGCCTAACCAGCCGGCACCCGATCAATTGGCGCCTCTACCCAGGCTGGCCGGATTCCAATTCGTAGATCATCCGCCACAAACGGTCGGCTTCGCCGCGCTCAATGACTTGGGCCGGAGTCGAACCGGCAAAGGCGGGGTTGGGCGTCTCCATCCATGCGCCAACGGCCTCCGGCTTCACCAGCCTGGCCAAGGCGTTAAAAAGCCGCTGGGTCTCGGCCAGACGGCGTTCGGTGGAGGCGTTGCGGCGTTCGCCGTTGGCCCAGCCGCTGACGGCGCGAGGAGAAAATCCCGTCAGCCGCGTAAAGGTCTGTTGCGGGAGGGCGTACGTCAGGCAAAAGGCCTTGATGTCGAGGCCGGCCTTTGCCCCGATCGTGCTAAGCATCAGCGTCGCCGTGCTTTTTGCCGGTGTCGGTCGGGTCATTGTCGCGCTTTTCATCTCCCCAAACTACCCCATTCCCGCATCATTGCAAGCAATTTTACCTGCAAATTTGCATTACCTCTTTTTCAGCCACTTGTCCAATTCGTCCCCTCCCATCA
>JBEKZN010000175.1:0-4514 GCA_049509815.1 Opitutales bacterium | reverse complement strand
GGCGGCACCGTAAAAGTCTCCTTCGGCTCCTGGCCGTTGGCATTCGCGTTGGTCTGGTCGCTCGGCACCTCGTCTTCGCGCTCGACCGACTCCAGCATCATCTTCTGGTCCGCCGGCTTGGCGTCGAACAACTGGTTCAGAATATATTCCAGAATCTCCATTTGCTTGAACACCACCGCAATCTTGTCCGGCGGCGGCGGCGCCACCGGGCCCACATACTGCCCCATCCCGAACGTGAAATTGGCCGGATCCGAAATCACGATGTCCTTCTCCTTCGCCTCCGCGTTGAAATTGTCCACAAAATGCTGGATGTCCGCCAGCAGCGTGACCGCGTCCGTCGGCGCCGGCGCGAAATTGCCCGTCGCCTGCAGGGTCTGCACGATGCCATCGAGCTGGTTTTGCAAGTCGGACACATTCTGCTTGGCCGCCTGCACATTGGCGTCCGTCGCCGCCGGCGACGCGTTCAACGCCGTGCGCAAGTTGCTCTCCGCGCTCGTCAGGCTCTTGTGCGCCTTCACCGCGGCAGTGTGCGCCTTGAACACGAAGAACACTTCCACCGCAAAACCAAGCAGGCACACGGCCAGCACGGCGGTGAAAACAGGATAACGTTTGAAAAAGTCCGAATCCATGGGTGGCGGAAAGGTAAGGGGATGGGGCGCGGAAACGGTTTAGAGTGGCTTGTTCGGATCGATCTCCAGCGTGCAGCTAAACTGCACCAGCCGCCGGTCGGTGGTGAAGTCCAGCTTGTAATCCTGGTCCACGCTCTTCACAAACCCGGTCTCGGTGGTGAAACTGTTCAGCAAATCCTGCACCCGCTTGGTGGCCGCGTCCTGGTGGAACGCGCCGGGGTTGTTCGGGTCGTAATCGCGCAGCAGCATCCGGCCGGTGATCTCCAGTTTGTAAACCGGCGGCGGTGGCGGCGGCGCCGGCATGCCCGACCGTGCCTGCGGCGCCGGCGCCTGCTCCCGGTCAATGGTCAGCTGATCCAGCCACACGTCCTTCACGTTCACCAAAATGTTTTGCAGGTCCGAGAAAAACAAAATCCAGTTCGACCGCGAATTCACCAGCCCCTCGAACTGCGAAATCTCCGCCCGGATCTGGTGCGCCTGCGCGCTCTCGTCCGCGATTTGGCTGCTCAACCCCTGCAGTTGCTGCGTCTTCTGCTGCACCTTGGCCGCGCTCGCCTTGTCCGCCGCCGCGTCCGCCCGGTACAGCACCAGCGGCGCCGCCGGCGCCAGCGCCAGGCAAATGGCCGCCAGGATCACGAACGGCTTCTGCTTCCCGAACCGCAGCCCCTCGCTGATGTGCGTCGGCAGGAGATTTACCCCCACCGCGTCGGGCAGCACCAGCCCCGCCGCCGCCCCCACCACTTCGCTCACCTGATAATACACCTGGTCCGCCACCGCCTGGTCCACGCCCGCGCCAAACTGCAGCACCGTCGTCGGGTTGAGGTAATCCACCGACACCTTCTGCGACTCGCACAAAAATTCCGACAACCCGTGCAGTAGCCCGCCCCGCCCCGTCAGGAGAATCCGCGCCGGCGCCGCCCGGCTGCTCGCCCGCCGGTAAGTCACGATCGAACGCGTGATCTCCTGCGTCAGCTTCCGCATGAACTCCTGCGCCTTTTGCTGCAACGGCGCCACCGCCGGATCATTCGGGTCGAAGCTCGTCCGCCCGGAATAAAAGGCCACCTTGATCTCCTCCGCCTGCCCAAACGGCTTGCCCAGCCCGTCCGCCACCATCTGCGTGAACGCATTGCCCCCCAGATTGATGTTGCGCACAAAAAAGCCCGCCGGACTCACAAACGTCAGGTTCGTCGAACGCGCCCCGATGTTCACCAGCAGCGTGTCCTCCTGCTCCCCGCTGTGCGCCAGCCGGTACGCGTTGTAGTCCAGAATCGAGGCCGGCTCCAGCGACACCGGCTCCAGCCCGCATGACTTCATCATCCCGCAAAAACGGTTCGCCTGCTCGGACTTTTGCGCAATCAAAATCACTTCCGTCTCCACCCCGTCGTCCGCAATCACCTGGCTGCCCCACACCACCTCGTTGATCGGGAACGGCATGTTGTTCTGCGCCTCGAACGCGATGATCTGCGTCTGCTTGCCCGCCTCCACATGCGGCACCTTGATCGGCTTGGTGAACAACTGGTAGCCCGGCAGGATGAACGTCGCTTTGCCCCGCAGCCACGAATGGCTCTTGCCCAGCTCCCGCAATGCGTCGGCCAGCGCCTTCAGCCACGCCTCTTCCACCGTAAAATCGTAGGCCAGATCGTGCGTGACCAGATTCTCCAGCACCAATTGGCCCTGGTTGGAACTGAACACCGCCGCCGCGACATGGCTCGCGCCACAATTAATGATCAGGGATTTCGTGGAACTCATCCGGAGTAATTAAAGAGATGGTTGGACCAGGGGGTAAAAAATTCAACGCGAGCCAGGGCTCAAGGCCCCGCCGCGGGTACCGGCCCCTTGAGCGTGGGAATGACGGCGCCTCCGCCAAGCTGCCCGAGCCCTTGGGACAGCACGTAAAACGGCACCGAGTCCGCCGTCAGCATCATCCCGGCATTCTTGCCCACTTGATCGGCCGCCTTGGTTAGGAACCCGTTCACGTAGTTGCGATCCGGCAGACTCGAGGAAACCGCGTCCGAAGTCAGCCCCATGGCGATTTTCCCGGCGCTGATCGAGGCGACATAAAATGTCGGCTTCGAGTCGGCGTTCAATCCCGAGGGATTCGTGCTGCCCGCCTGCAAAAATTCCGGCGGCAGGTAGAACAACACCGCCGTCCGCTGGTTCACCTGCAACGCCACCAGCTTCGCCGTCGCCGCCACCGCCAGGTCGAGCTGCGGCGTGTCCCCGCTCGCTCCCCAGCCCAAAGTCAGCGTCACGGAGACATCCTTCACCCAGTTCGGGTTCGTCGCATCCGCCTGCGGGTTGGACTTCGCCGTCACATCCACCTCCACCTGCATCCACTTGTTTTGGGAGTTGTACCGATCCTGCACCGACGACACCGTGATGGCCCCGTCCACCGCGACCGCCTTGGTCTGCGTCTGTGCGGACAAACCCTCCGGCCAACCGGCCAACATCAAGGCCAGCCCGCTCGCCAAAGCAAGGGTTTTAGGGGTAAAAAACGAGAGCATCCCGTTGGTATCTAGGCTCGAACGCCCGAAAATCAACAGAATTTTCACTGTTTTTCGCTTTCCCGGCATTTTTTTACACCCCGCCGGATCCGGGTTTCGCCCGACAGTCTGCATCATCGGCAATCATTTGGTCGTCGGATTTAAATCAAACTTGTTGCCGCCACCCACTCCGGCCCGCCTGGATATTCTCCCCCGCCGCAGCCCTCACGCCGGCGCCAGCGCCCCATGCTCCAGCCGCAACGCCCGCCCCGTGCGCCCCGCAAATCCCGCGTGGTGCGTCACCAAAACCAGCGCCGTCCGCTCCTCGCCGCACAACCGCAGCAGCAGCGCGATCACCTCTTCCGCCGTGCTCTCGTCCAAATTCCCCGTCGGCTCGTCCGCCAGCAACAGCCGCGGCCGGTTCAGCAACGCCCGCGCCACCGCCACCCGCTGCGCCTCCCCGCCCGATAACTTCCCCGGCACATGCCCCATCCGCGCCCCCAAACCCACCCGCTCCAGCAACTCCTTCGCCCGCGCCCGGTCCTCCGGCCGCAGCCGCCCGATCACCCGCCGCGCCAGCAGCACATTGTCCAGCGCGTCCAGCTCCGGCGCCAGGCAATAGCTCTGGAAAACAAATCCCAGCAACTGCCCCCGCGCCCGCGCCAGCTCCGCCGCCCCCAGCGCGTTCACCACCCGCCCCTCCCACTCCAAAGTCCCCGCGTCGAACTGCTCCAAACCCGCCAGACAATATAATAGTGTCGTCTTCCCCGACCCCGACTCCCCCCGGATGCTCACGCTCTCCCCCGCCTCCACCGAAAAATCCGCCGATCGCAGCACTTCCACCGCCCCCAGCGGGCTGCGGAAACTCTTGGCTAGCCCGCGGGCAGTTAATACAGGGGAATTCATCGGGAAAACATCGCTCCTACTCATACCGCAGGCACTCCGCCGGCTTCAACCGCGCCGCGTACCACGCCGGCACCAAGCCCGCCGCCGTCGTGATCACCAGCGTAAACACGATCACCACCGTGAACGTCGAGCTCTTGTACTCCACCGGGAAGCTCAGAAATTTGTAAAACTCCAGCAGCAGCCGCTTGCTCACCACCCACTCCACCACCGGCTGCCGGAAGTAGAGCATCACCAACGCCAGCACCACCCCCAGCGCCGTCCCCGCCACCCCGATGAAAAACCCCTGCAAGCAAAACACCGACGCCACCTGCCCCGGCCGCGCCCCCAGCGCCCCCAGCACCCCGATCTCCCGCGTCTTGCGCACCACCGACGTCACCAGCGAAATCGCAATCGAAAACGACGCCACCACCACGATGATGATCATAATAAAGAACATGATCGTCTTCTCCATGAACAGCACCTGCATCATGTCGCTGTTCGTGTCGTACCACGGATA
>JBEKZN010000174.1:0-4539 GCA_049509815.1 Opitutales bacterium | reverse complement strand
ACCACCCGATCCGTTGAAGCTGGTGGAGGAGCGGATGGCGCACTACCGGCCGGTGAAGGTGCCGGGCGGGCCGCCGTTCACGGGCGGGGCGGTGGGATTTGTGGGCTACGAGTATGTGCACCGGATCGAGCCGACGGTGCCGCTGGCAGAGCGGGACGAATTGGGGACGCCGCTGCTTTTTTACATGATCACGGACCGGGTGGTGGTGTTCGACCACGTGAAGCAGGTGGTGCGCCTGGTGGTGAACGCGCAGATTCCGGGCGGAACGGACGCGCGGGCCGTTTACGCGCTGGCGGGGGCGGCGCTGCGGGAGATGGCGCGGGAGATTCGGGACGACGCGGGCGCGGAGGTCGCGCCATTGGCGTTGGGGCCGGAGCCGGAAGTGGGGCCGCCGCAGGGGAATTTTACGAAGCCGCAATTTGAGGCCCTGGTGGAGCGGTCGAAGGAGTACATCCGCGCGGGGGACTGCATCCAGATCGTGGGTTCGCAGCGGTTTGGGCGCGAGTACAAGCGGCCGGCGCTGGATTTGTACCGGGCGCTGCGGCTGGTAAATCCATCGCCGTACATGTTTATTTTGGATACAGGAGACTATGCAGTGGTGGGGGCTTCGCCGGAGGTGCACGTGCGGCTGACAGACGGGCTGGTGGAGACGCGGCCGATCGCGGGGACGCGGCCGCGCGGGGCGACAGCGGAGGAGGACGCGCGGCTGGAGAAAGAGCTGCTGGCGGACGAGAAGGAACGGGCGGAGCATTTGATGCTGGTGGATTTGGCGCGCAACGACATCGGGCGGGTGTGCGAGGCGGGGAGCGTGGAGGTGAAGGAGTACGCGGTGATCGAGCGTTACTCGCACGTGATGCACATCGTCTCACAGGTGGAGGGGCGGCTGGCGGCGGGGCGCACGGCGTACGACCTAATGCGGGCGACATTTCCAGCGGGGACGGTGTCGGGCGCGCCGAAGGTGCGGGCGATGCAGATCATCGCGGAATTGGAAAAAACGATGCGGGGAATTTACGCGGGGGCGCTGGGGTATTTCAGCTTCGACGGGAACTTGGACTGCTGCATTTTGATCCGGACGGCGTTGCTGAAGGACGGGCGGCTGCACATCCAGAGCGGGGCGGGGCTGGTGGCGGACTCGGTGCCGGCGAGCGAGTACGTGGAGACGTTGAACAAGGCGCGCGCGATGCTGAAGGCGGTGGCGCGGTCGGAGCAGTTCACGCAAAGTTAACAAAGCTGGTAAGCGGGGATTTTTTGGCGGAACTTTGGCGGCCAATAGCAGCTCCAAAGGGATGGTAGGTGAAGGCCCCATGGGGGCATGGTATTTTTGTCTTTTGAAGAGCAGCGAAAAGGTTTTGTTTTGACGAGCCCAAGCTCAATCATGTCCACTGTCTCTGTTCCCCCAAGACGATTCATGAGCACGCGCAAAAAGGGCCGGGCCGGGAGCGGGAGCGTCATGCCGAGTGCGGGCGTGGCGGAGGCGGCCGTGCAACCGGCCGTGGCGGAGCCGGCACCGGTGGTCACGGAGGAGACAGCGCCTCCCGCGGGCCGGGAGTATGATTTGCCGGCGAGCGAGCGCAGCAGCCTGAAGCTGTATTTGCAGGAGATCGGGCGGGTGCCGTTGTTGAAGCCGGAGGAGGAGGTGGCGCTGGCGCGGCGGATCCAGAAGGGGGACGAACAGGCGCGGCAGCACATGATTCGGGCGAATTTGCGGCTGGTGGTGAAGATTGCGCACGATTACAGCAATTTCGGGCTGCCGCTGCTGGACTTGATTTCGGAGGGCAACATCGGATTGATGAAGGCGGTGGGAAGGTTCGACCCGGACAAGGGCGGCAAGCTGAGCACGTACGCGGCGTGGTGGATCAAGCAGTCGATCAAGCGGGCGCTGGCGAACCAGAGCAAAACGATCCGCCTGCCGGTGCATTTGGTGGACAAGATTTCGCGGATGCGCAAGACGACGGCGGCGTTGCAGGAGGAATTGGGCCGCGAGCCGACCAATGACGAACTGGCGCACGAGCTGGGGATTCCGGTAAACAAGGTGGCGCACTTGAAGTCAGTGAGCACGCGGCCCTCGTCCCTGGATGCGCCGGTGGGGGAGGACGACAGCACGGAGCTGGGCGAATTGGTGCGCGACGAGAACGCGACCACGCCGTTCGAAGATTTGCGGGCGAAAACTTCGTTGCAGGACATCACGTCACTGGTGGCGCAGTTGGATCCGCGGGAGTCGGAGATTTTGCGGCTTCGTTTCGGGCTGGACGGGGAGCGGCCGAAAACGCTGGAGGAAGTGGGACAGTTTTTCCAGGTGACGCGCGAGCGGGTGCGGCAACTGCAGAACATGGCGTTGAACAAGATGCGCAAGGCGATGCAGCGGCTGGAGCACCAGAGCACGGCGGAGGAAGTGAAGGAGGAGCAGGTGGCGCAGCAGCGGATGGCGGTGTTGCAGGAGTACTTCCGCGAGCGCCAGACGGAGGCCGGCGCGGTGGCGCAATGAGCGGGTGGCTGCGGAAAAAACCTGCGCGAGCAGATCGCGTCTTGCCGGGCGGGGCTTTTTAGCGGTAATGGCTGCGCATGATGCCTGCGGTGTATTTGATGCTGGGTTTGCCGGGGTCCGGCCGGCGGGAAGTCCTGCTCGATTTGATCGAAGGCGGGCTGCCGGACGCGCGCGAGGTGGTGGTTTATCACGCGGCGGGCGACGAGGCGCCGGGCGCGGCGCTGGCGGGGCGGGCAGGAATTACGCTGAGACGGTACACTTGGACGAATGGGCGCGCGGTGACGGAGGAGAAAGAGGGAGCGTCGGACGCGGAGGCGGTATTTTTTTTGGCGGATGGGCGGGTATCGCCGATCGACCAGTTGGAGGCGTTTCCGGCGTGGCTGGCAGAGCGGGGGTGGAAACTGACGCGGATTTTACTGGTGGTGCATTGCGCGCTGGCGGCGGCGCACCGGGAGGTGGCGGAGTGGCACGAGGCGTGCGGGCATTTTGCGGATTGCCTGCTGCTGAACCGGCGGGAGGGCGTGTCAAATGCGTGGCTGTCGGAATTCCGGCGGAAATTCACGGAGGAGTGCCATCCGGGGTTATTTGCGTGGGTGAAGCAAGGGCGGGTGGATAACGCGCCGCTGCTGCTGTTTCCGGAGTCGCGGCGGCTGTCGCTGGTGTTTGATGAATTGGATCCGCTGGACGACCTGGACGAGGACGACGATTTGCCGGAGGATCCGCTGGCGCTGGAGAACAAGCCGGACCCCTATTTTGAGCGCTCGCCGAGCGGGCACCGGCGCAAGGCGGTGCCGGACGTGACGAAGTTTCTGCCGGCGGGCGATGCTGCGGCGGCGAGGTGAGCGGGAGTTACTCGCGGAAGACCATGAGCCGCACGGCAGAGGGCGAGGGCTTGGCGCGGCCGCGGAACTTGACGTCGAGGGCCGAGGTGATGTTGGCGTGGAGCTCCTCGAGGGAGCCGCCTTCGGTGTAAATGTTCTCGCTGTAGCAGGCCGCGACGTAAGAGCCTTCCGTTTCCTGAATGACTTCGAAGGTAATGTCCATGGTGAGATGGGAACGAACGAGCAAGCGCCCCAAGCGCAGGAGAGTCGGAAAATGGCAAATCTCGCGGGGAAAGTCAACCCTTTCGCCAAGGAGGGAGGACAGACCTCAGCGAGGCCATGGGTATAATCCCCCGGTCGTTAGCGGGCATGGCCCCGGGGCGGATTGGGGATTGCCGGAGGGGAACGGGTGGTGCATAAGCGCGAGATGCAAAGATTTGCCGAAGGTTTACGGGCAGTTCTTCTGGGACTGGCCATCATGGGAACCGGGTTGGACGGGCGCGCGCAAAACGCGACGACGAGTCCCGCGACCGCCACCGCAACGGTGAGCCAGGCCAGCGGTGGGGCAGGCAATGCGACGATGATGAAGCCGCCGGGGTTTCCGGAGGGGCAGTGGTTGCTGACATTTCAGAACGACTGGTTTTACGGGACGGATCGGGACCTGACGAATTCGCTGTCGTTGTACTACATCACGCCGAACGCTGAGGATTGGAGCGCGGTGCCGGGAATTCCGGACGGGCTGGGCAATTTTTTCAACCGGATCAGTTTGATCGACGACAAGATGGCGGTGGTGTCGGGGGCGTTTTACGCGCAGCAGACGATTTGGACGCCGGCGAATCTCTTGCTGAATCCGCCGAGTCCGAACGACCGGCCGTATGCGGGCTGGGTGGGCATGGGGATCGACATGGCGCGGCAGACGGGCTACCGGCGGGCGATTTTGGAAATCACACCGGGGTGGGTGGGGCCGGAGTCGGGAGCGCAGCAGTTGCAAAGCGCGTGGCACAGTGTGATCAAGGATACCGTGCCGCCGGGCTGGTATTATCAGATCAAGAACGAGCCGGTGCTGCAACTGACCTACCGGCAGGACTGGCGGCCGGCGGCGTTGACGAATTTGGATGAGGCAGGGAAGGAGCCGCTGGGGCATGACGTGCTGTTGCACGGGCTGGCGACGGTGGGCAATGGGTGGGACTACGCGGAGGCGGGCTTCCTGATGCGGCTGGGGTACCATTTGCC
>JBEKZN010000173.1:0-4580 GCA_049509815.1 Opitutales bacterium | reverse complement strand
GAAGCCGCTTTGGAGCGCATCCACGGGACTGGATTGGGCGGAGACGGGCGCGGCCGGAACAACCAGCGCAGTGAGAACGGACCAGGCGAGACAACGGATGGGGAGGGTCATGGGGGTAAGGAGGAACAGTGACTAAAATAAGACGCGAGGGAAAGGTCAATTCGCCGCGGGAGTGGTGACGTTGCCCGGTGCGGGAGCAGCGTTGCTGCTGGCCGGATTTTCAGACGCCGATGCGGGAGCACCCGCGCCACCGCGGCCACCACGAGCGCCCCGGCCAGCCGTGCGCACGGGTGCGGCGATGGGCAACTGGTCCTTGACGAGTTCAAGGATTTCGATGGTTTGCAGGGCGGTTTGGGAGGCGTCGTTGGTGTTGCCGCCAAAGGGAACTTCTTCGACCTGGTTCAAGGAGTCGGTGGCGGCAACGGGCTGCGGGTTGACGACGCCACCGTTGAGGGCGAGCAATCCCTGGATGGCGCGCTGCGCATAGGCGGGGTCTTTGGTTTTGTAATAGGCGTACGCGGCGAGGCGCGGGCCGCTCTGGCCGGTTTGGACATAGCGGGCATCGGCGCCCTCGTTGCCGGTCAGGCGATCCTGGTCGAGGCCGTCGGCCGGGGCGCGGCCCAAGCGGCAGTATTGGAGCCACGCGTTGGTGAAATCGGGGCGGTTGAGCAACTGGGTCAATTCGAACATGACTTCGCCGCCGCCCTGAATGGTGGCGAGGTTATAGTCCACAGGCACGGGATGGCCGACGAGCGGATCGCGAATGGCGGTGAGGTTGCCGGTGTTGACATCGAAGCCGACGGTCATGCTGCCGCCGCCTTTGAGCGGGCCGATGGAACCGTCGGGGCGGTCGGGGTTGAGGCCGTTGAGCTGGCCGGTGTGCAGCCAGTAGGGCATGGCCATGATGGAATCCACGCCGGCGAGAATGCGGTCGCGCCATTGGGGGTCGCCGGTGCGCTCCCACTCGGTCATCCAATCGCCGGCGATGGCGAACCAATCCGGCCCGAGGCGAAGGCGGGCGGCGTATTGGGGTTCGCCGGGGATCTGCGGCTCAGCCTCGCGCATCGGGTCGAACTTGGGATTGGCCAAGGCGAGGTCGGCGTTCGCCACATCATGCAGGATGTCGCCCATGCGCTCGTCGGTGGTCAAATAATAATAGGGACGCCAGTGGGCGGCCTGGCTGATGCGGACTTCCTTCGAGCCGTCACCCCACTTGATGACATTGTGGCGGGAGCCAAGTCCGGCCATGGGGCCGATGTGGTAAACGTCGGTTTCGCTGGTGTTGCGGGCGTGGGCGGCGGCGAGGCGGAAAACGTCGGCGCGGCCGCTGCGCATATAGCTGTACCAGAGCCAGAGAGGCGCACCCAATTCGGTGTTGTCCCAGGCGTGGCCGCCCCAGTCGTAATACCATTCATGGCGGGCGGCGCCGTAGGAGTGCATGACATCGCCGTATTGCCAGAAACCGTACCAGTTGCGCTCGTCCTGCTGTTTTTCGTAGTAGGCGAGGACGGAGTCGAGGCCGTCTTCGATGCCTTGCTTGAACGGCGTGGAGCGGTCGGGCAGGCTCCAGATGCCGAAGACGCCGGTGGAGTGGAGGTACTCGGGTGACACCGCGAGCAGGGGCGGCTGGGCGCCGGCTTGGGCGAGCGCGACGGTATCGGGCTTGGACGGCAGCGCGGCGCTGGGATAGAGCATCAACTCGCTCGTGCGCGCGACGCCGTAGGCGGTGCTGAAGCCGGGCTGGACATCTTCATAGGAAGCATTCAGGCCGTGCGGGCGGGTGTCGTAATGGCGCATATCCATGGACGGGCCGTCGGGCGACCAGAGCCAGGCGGTGAGCTGGGCCATTTTTTCGGAGGCGTTTTGGACTTCGAGCGAATCAGGGAACGATTGCCAGAAATTCAGCACGCTGATGCCGAGGCCGCCGGAGACGTCGCCAACGAAGGCGAGGCCGGAGGCGCGGTGGCCGGAATCGGCGTAGAGCCAGGTGCTTTGCGGGTTGGTGCGCTTGACGATGGTGAAGCCGTTGGGGTTGGGCTGGACGAGCTTGAAGTCGTTCCAGATGGCGAGGACATCGGGGCTGGAAGGGTCGGGCGGATCGCGGTCGGGCAGGCGTTCGCCGGCGACTTGGGCGGCGTTGCCGCCGCCGGGCTGGATGGGCTCGGACCAGAGATGGCCGTCCTCGCCGGAGAAACGCACGTCGCGGTTCTGGACCTGCTCGCGCATCGGCACGCCGAAGGTCACGCCGAGGCCGCGCACGAAATCTTTTTCCTGATCGCCGTCGAAGACGATGGTGTGGACGAGGCGCACGGCGGTCTGGCCGGCATAAAAATACAGGCGCACGGTGAAGGGGAGCCACTCGCGGCCACTCTGCGTGCCCTTGTGCATGCCTTCAATTTTGACGACCGCGCGCACGGGGCCGGATTGTTCGAGGGTGACCTTTTTAATGTCGCTGACGAATTTTTCGCGCGGCGGCGGGGAGTCTTCAGGATTGCCGTCGGGGCCGTTTTGCAAAATGCAGACGAGTTGGCCGTTCTGGGCGACGGGGTAACCGTTGACGGCAATCCAGTCCACGAGGTTCGCGCCGGATTTGTCGATGACGCAGGTGAGCGGGCCGGTATTAATTTGGATATAGCCGGCGTTATCGGTGGCGATATTCGGCGGAGTGGCAGCGGTATTGGTTGCAGGCACGGCTGCGAGCGACAAGTTGCCGGTTTGGTTGGCGGAAACCGTGGTGGCGAAGCCGGTCCACTTGATCGAGCCGTCGGGCCAGTAGGCCATGGTCCAGCTTTGCAGGGGGAGTGTACTGCCATCGTTGCCGGTGAGGGAAAAGGCTTGGCCTGGTTGCACGGCGCCCTGCGGCCAGGGCACGCCCCAACTGACGCCCGTGGGCACGGCGGGCGGAGCGCCGTCGAGCCAGTGGAGCGGAACGGTCAGGTTCTGGGCCGGCGCCACGGAAGCGGCCAGAAAAAGGGCGAAGGACGAAAAAAACAGTTTGGGGTATTTTATGAGATTCATGGCGCGAGGGGCGAGGATTTAGGGCAGCGGCTTCAGATTTTCCCAGCGGACGGTCCACTGGCCATTATCAGGGAAACCGGGGGCGTTGCGCTTGGGGGCTCCATCCCAGCCCGCGGCCATCATGGCGACGGCGGTGAGCAGGCCGCCGTTGGCGGGCAGGTAGAGCGGGAGATCGGGCGAGCGCTGGAAGACATGGCCGTTGGCGGCGACGTGGTTTTTGGGCGTGTCGAGCAGCAGGGCGTCCACGGCGCGGTCGGGTTCGCCGACGCGCGCGGCACACATGGCAAGCGCGGGGTAGTCCCAGCCCCAGGTGTCGGGCCAGTTCCAGTTTTGCCAAATCCAGTCGAGGGTGTTGCGCATGATCACGGGGTCCACGGTCGGGCCGGGCAACATGCCGAGGGCGTTGACGACGGAGGGGTGATCGGTGACCCACTTGGGGTTGGTGAAGGAATCGGGCGTACTTTCGGTGAAGAGGTATTTGCCGTCGGCGACGGAAAGCGGCGAGAGGTGCTGGATGACGTCGTCCCACTTCGGGTCGCGCGGCAGGCCGAGACGGGTGCGCCAATCCTGCGCGACGCCGAGGGCCCAGCGCCAATAGACGAGTTCGAAGGTCGGGTTGAACATGGTGTTTTTGTCGTAGCGCTCCTGCGCGGCCTGCAGAGGCGGCCCGAGGACGTAGCGCTGATTGGCGGCATCCCACCAGGCGAATGAGGCCATGAAATCGGCGGTCTGGAAAACGACTTCGCGGTATTGGTCGAGCGTGGCGGCGTCGGGGTGGGCGCGGTAGTCCAGTTCGGCGAGGTAAATGGGGTGTGGCTGTTCCCAAATTAGAAATGGGCCGACGGTGGAGGGGGATTCGGCGCCACTCGGGCTGGTCATTTTCGGCCAGCGGGCGCCGGCGTAGCCCTGGCGCCGGGCGGTTTCCTGGGCCATCGGGAGGATGGCCTGGTAGTAGCCGAGGCTGTTTTCGAGCAGTTGCGGGCGATCCCACAATGCGAAGTGGGCATCGTGCCACCAGTACATCTCCATGTGGAACTTGCCGTTCCAACTGTTGATGGTGAGGCCGGTTTCGGCGGGCGGGTATTTCCCGGCGGACTGGATGGCGGTGAGGTATTCGGAGAGGACGATGCGGCGCTCAAGCTCGAACCAGCGCTGATCCTTGCTCAGCGAGAGATCAATCGCGCCGCCGGTGGACCAGAAGGTATTCCAGTGGGCGTGTGCCGAAGCTTGAGCGGAGGCAAAGCTGGGAAAGTACGCGGGCTTCTGCGAGAAATCGCAAACGAAATCGAGGGAGTCCGACGAATTGTTGGGGGTGAGGATGAACTGGTGCAGGCCAGCTTGCTTGAGTCTGCCGCCGGCCGACCAATAGGCCTCGACGGAGTAGGTGGTTGAATCGAGGGTGCGCGTGAAAATCGCAGCGTCATTGGAAAAGGCCGGCACATCGTACTCAGTTTTGTGGGCCTCAGGTTTGTCCCAATTCGAGCCATTTTTACCAGGGCTGGCGTAGGGGAAGCGGATTTGCACCAGAAGCTGTCCGGTTTTGAGCAGGGGTGAGACGACAT
>JBEKZN010000172.1:0-4592 GCA_049509815.1 Opitutales bacterium | reverse complement strand
CGCCGCCTACAATGGTAATCGGACGTGAAGACACATTTACCATGGGCAGCCTTCAGTTTATCACAATCGCGCCGCGGTTAAAACAAAACAAACCCTCATGCCCCTTCGCGCACCGCGACGAACCGGTACGCGCCCAGGAACGTATGCCGCACGCGGACGCGCCATGGCGCCTCGTCCACGCCCAGCAACTGCGCCAGCTCCCGGCCCCGGAATCCGCCCTGAATGCTCACCCGCGCGTCATGCCGGCTCACGTGGTTGATGCCCGCCAGCCGCGCCAGCGGCAGTTGCGCCAAATGCAGGGCGCTGCGCGCCGGCTCGCAAAACACCAGCAGCCGCGCCTGCTCGCGCCACCGCCGGCCCAGTTCCGTCAGCGCGGCGTCCTCGAATTGATGCAAAATCAGATTTCCCAGGATGATGTTATAGTGAGCGTAATCGGCGAACTTTAAAATATCCTCCCGCCGCCAGTCCCACGTCCCCGGCCAGGCCGCCGGCCGCGCCCACAACTCCAGCCCTGCGTAGGGAATCGGCCGGTTGCCCCATTTCCGTCGCAGGCGCAACCCCAGGTCCCCTTCGCCCGCGCCCAGCTCCAGCAGCCGGTCGCCCATGCGCAGGTGCCGTTTGAGCACGGCCTCAATCCACCGGTGATTTCCCATCACGGCATTGAAGAACCGCAGGTCCCGCCGGTTGTGCTGCGCGTCGGGATGATCGGGCGGCAACTGGTCGAGCAATTCGGGTTGGACTTCGCGGCGCATGAATTCTTGGGACAGTGCGCGCAACCTCCGTCCTTGTCAAATAACCCGCCATCAGTCATACGAAGGGCTCACCGGCTCACTTTTTCACCGCGGGCTTGATGGCTTTCGGCAAAATTTGTGTGTCAACCGGCGCCGGTGCATCCTTCCTTGCCGCCGGCGCCAACCCCTTCATTCGTGAATATTCTCCCTCTTCGTCTGCTCCTCGCCACGCTCGCCGTCTTCGTGCTGGCCGCCATGCCCCGTCTCACCGCTCAGTCCGTTCCCGCCACGGCCGACTCCACCATCAACATCGTCAGCTACCTCAAACTCGCCCCGCCCCAGCAGCTCGCGCAGGACATCATGGGCGTTGCCCGCCAGGTTTACCCCGGCATGCAAACCGAAATGCTCCCGTTGATGGCCCTCGGCCGCTACGGCTACCCGACGTTCCCCGGCGTTTCCACCCAGTACCCGGTGACCATCTTTGTGTTTAACGGCCCGGGCCTCGGCGGAGGCACCGGCGTTGTGATTGCCGCGCAAATCACCCCCGACAGCCCGGTCCGCTCCGCGCTGGCCAGCCTGCGCCTGGCCATGCAAACCGACTCCGCCACCGGCTGGACTTTCCTGTCACCGAACCCAGCCTTGCTTAGCCTCGCCATGGCCACTGCCTCCGACCTCGTCAAAATTGCCAGCCAAACCACCAATGTGGACCTTCAGCTCACCACGCCCACCACCGACCTCACCTTCCTGCGCTCCACCGTGCAAACAGCCCTCCAGACCCAGGCCGCCACCGCGGGCGGAATCCCGGCCGGCTCCCAAAAGTGGTTTGATTTCGGCCTTCAGGAAATGCAGGCGCTCACCCAGGTTCAGGTGGGCGTTGACTGCAAACCCGATGCCATCCGCCTGACTTTCTCCGCCACGGCCCAGCCCGGCACCGCCCTCGCCCAAGTCTTCTCCGCGCCGGCCGGTGGCCCCGTGCCTGCCGCCCAGTTTGTCACCGCCGACGCCCCCATCCTCGTGGTTTCGCACGAAGACATCCCGTCCATTCAGGCTTACCTGAACCACGTTTTTTCCGACGCGCAAAACATCGCCGGCGTCAATGGCAAGCTGCTTCTCGCCAGCGTCCAAAAGGCGCTGGACGGCTACCTCTCGCTGGCCGACGGCACCGTCGCCGAGGCCTTGTCCATGACCGGCACGAGCGACGTGCATGCCCAAATCGTCGCCGGCGGCAACGTCACCGACGCCGCCGTGGTCAGTTTCCTTCAGCAGATGTATCCGGACTTTGCCTCCAACCTCCTGCAGCGCGTTGATTCCGCCAACGGCAATTTAATGCAGTCGAACGTCACCCTCAACCTTGATGCCGGCAAGGTCAGCGGCACACCCTTCCACGAGGTCAATATGCAGCAAGCCCTTAACCCCGCCTTCGTGCCCTCCACCGCTGCGAAGAAGGCCGCGCTGCAGGCCTTCACCCAAAACGGCACCCGCACCGTGCAGAACAACGACATGTATTTCGCTGCCGTCAACGGCTACTACATCTCATCCAGCTCGGCTGAAAGCCTCGCCAATCTCACCCAGGCCGTGCAAAGCGGCCAGCCCGTGCCCAACAACCTCGCATCCTTGTTTACCCTTTCGCCCGGCGAGATGATGGCCGGCCAGGTTAATCTCGGCCAGGTTGTCGCCAACGTCATGTCCACCATGAACAGCGTTTCCGGCGCCCCGAATTCCAGCGCTGACGCGCAGGCGGCCCTCCGCTCCGCCAACCTCCAGCCCATCACCTTTTCCGCGACCACCGGTGCCAACCAAGTCCAGTTCCAGATTGCCATCCCCGTTTCTTCCATCGTTCAGACCATCCATCTCTCGCAGCCGCCCCCGCCTCCGCCGCCCGTGAATAATTCCGCCCCTGCGCCTTCTCCGAGCTCCGGTGCCGCGCCGTCCACCCTGCCGCCCCCGCAAAGCGTGGTGACTCCGACTGCGCCTGCTTCAACCGGCGCTTCCAACTAAAATCCCGGCGGCTCGCGCCTGAACGGGCTGTGATTGCGCGGCCGCGCCAGGAAGCCTTACCCTCCGCCCGCATGTACGACGTCATCATCGTCGGCTCCGGGCACAACGGCCTCATCGCCGCCGCCTACCTGGCCAAGGCCGGTTGCAAGGTCGCTGTCTTCGAACGCCGCGCCATCGTCGGTGGCGCGGTTTGTACTCAGACCGACCTCATTCCCGGCTACCGCATCGACGTCGGCTCCTCTGCCCATGTGATGATCCACCAGACGCCCGTGCTCGCGGACTTGGAGCTTCACCGCTTCGGCCTCGAATACCTCGAAATGGATCCGTGGGCCTGGTACCCGGTGCCGGGCACCGGCCAGTCCCTCAGCTTTTACCGCGACGTCTCCCGCACTTGCCAGAGCATCGCCCGCGTCAGCCCGCGCGACGCCGAGGCTTATGAAAAATTCTGCACCGCCTGGGGCGGCCTGAACGAGGAGGTCTTCCGCGCCTTTCTCCGCCCGCCCACGCCTTGGAACCTCGCGGCCTCGTTTCTGAAGAGCGGTCTTCGTGGCAAGCTCAGCCCCAACCGCCTGCGCCTGCTCATGGCGCCCTACGGCCAGCTCGTCGAGGAAACCTTCCAGCACGAAGCCCTCCGTACCGCCATCCTCTGGCTCGCCGCCCAGTCCGGCCCGCCGCCTTCCGAGCCGCGCAGCGGCGACTTCGCCGGCTGGCACGCCATGTACCACCGCAGCGGCATGAAACGCGCCCGTGGCGGCAGTGGCGCCCTCACCCAGGCCCTCAAAAAACGCCTGCTCGCCGATGGCGCCGACGTCTTCGAAAGCGCCCCCGTCGCGGCCATCGAAACCGACGGTCGCGGTCGTGCCCGTGGCATTCGCCTGGAAAACGGCGAGCGCCATGAGTCCCGCGCGGTCATCGCCGCCTGCCACATCAAGACCACGCTCGACAAGCTCCTCGCCCACGCCACCGACCTGCCCCCATCCATCCGCGCTCGTTCCCAAAAACTCCGCCTCGGCAACGGCTTTGGCATGATCATCCGCTGCGCCATGAGCGGTCTGCCCGCATACCCCGGCCAGACGCTCGATGCCCGCGGGGTGGGGGAGTGCCATCATGGCCTCCAACTCCTCTGTCCTTCGCGTTCCGCGCTCGACGCCGCCTACGCCGACTGGTCCGCTGGCCGCCCGCCCGCGCAACCCGTGCCGCTCGTGATGACTTTCTCCGCGCTCGACGACACCCTCGCTCCGCCCGGCCGCCACGTCATGTTCGTCTGGGGCCAGTACCACGCCTACCAGCTTGCCAACGGCGAAAATTGGGACGCCATTCGCGAGCGCGAGGCCGACAAGCTCCTCGACGCCGTCGAAGCCTACGCCCCCGGCACGAAGGCCAAAGTGCTCGACCGTTTCATCCAAACCCCGCTCGACCTCGAACGCCTGCACGACATGCACCGCGGCAACGTCATGCACCTTGAAATGAGCTTCGACCAGATGTTCACCTTCCGACCCGCGCGCGCGCTTTCCTCCTACCGCGTCCCCGGCCTGCGCGGCCTTTACCTCACCGGCGCCAGCACCCATCCCGGCGGCGGCGTCTGGGGCGCCAGCGGCCACAACACCGCCCACCTCATGCTGCACGAACGCGCCCGCTGGTCCCATCCATGACGGCCCTCGAAATTTCTCGCGGCCCCCGCGTCCGCGCGCTTTAGTTTTCCTTTCTTTTGCCATCTTCCGCATTTCCCATGTCCGCCCTCGACGCCCTCAAACGCAATGCCGAGCACCTCATCGGCGAAGACCAGCTCGGCGAGCGCCTTCACGCCGGCCGCCCCCTGCGTATCAAGCTCGGCGTCGATCCCACCCGGCCCGACCTCACTTT
>JBEKZN010000171.1:0-6907 GCA_049509815.1 Opitutales bacterium | reverse complement strand
ATTGCTTCGCTGTGCGCTGGTCGTTCCACATGATGCATGGCCGCAGCACTTCGCCCGCGGCGTCCAGCAGCACCAGCCCGTGCATTTGACCGGTCAACCCCAACCCGGCGATATCCCCGGGTTTCACCTTCGTCTTCGCCCAAATCTCCAACAAAGCTTTCTGCGCGCCCACCCACCAATCCGCCGGATCCGATTCCGCCCACAACGGCTTCGGCGTGCAAAAATCGTACGCCGCCGCCGTGGTGAAAACCACCCGCCCCCGCTCGTCGATTAAGACCGCCTTGGCCGAGGAAGTGCCGACATCGAGACCGAGGAGATGGGTCATGGTGTGATGAATTTACTCCACAGATTTGCACAGATTAGTGCAAATTAGCCAAAGACCAATCGCTCATACTGTAAGCTGGATGAACCTCCATGGCCGCTCCGATCACGGCATGGCTTTCCGCGTCTTTTCCACGAATTAAATCTGTGCCAATCTGTGCAATCTGTGGATTCATCTGTTTGCTTATATAAACTCATTGAACAAATTCTCCAGCAACTCCTGCCGGCCCGACGCCAGTTGCGGATCCCGGATCGTGCGCACGTACGCGCTCAACTCCGCCAGGCTCACCTCGCCTTTTTCGATTTTTGCGCCGATGCCCGTGTCCCAGCTCGCGTAGCGTTCCTGCACGAATCGCGCGATCCGTCCGTCCGCGCGGATCGCCGCCGCCGCCTTCAGCCCGCGCGCAAACGCATCCATCCCGCCGATGTGCGCGTGGAACAGGTCCGCCGGCTCGTGCGATTCCCGCCGCCGCTTCGCGTCGAAATTCAGCCCGCCGGTGGTAAAGCCGCCCATCCCCAAGACCACCAGCATGATCTCCGTCGTCAGGTGCAGGTCCGTGGGAAACTGGTCCGTGTCCCAGCCCACCAGCTCGTCGCCGCGGTTTGCGTCGATGGAGCCCAGCGCGCCCGCGTTCGCCGCCACCGTCAGCTCATGCCGCATCGTGTGCAGCGCCAGCGTCGCGTGGTTCGTTTCGATGTTCAGCTTGAAATGCTTCAGCAGCCCGTATTCGCGCAGGAAATTCAGGCACGCCGCCGCGTCCGAGTCGTACTGGTGCGTCGTCGGCTCGCGCGGCTTCGGCTCGATGTAAAACTGCCCCGTGAAGCCGATCTTGTGCTTGTAATCGACCGCCAGGTGCAGCAGCCGCGCCAAGTGGTCCAGCTCGCGCTTCATGTCCGTGTTCAGCAGCGACGCATACCCCTCGCGCCCGCCCCAGAACACATACCCCAGCCCGCCCAGCTCGTGGGTTGCGTCCAGCGCCGCCTTCACCTGCGCCGCCGCGTAGGCGAACACCTCCGCGTTCGGCGACGTCCCCGCGCCCTGCGCATAGCGTGGGTGCGCGAACAGGCACGCCGTGCCCCACAGCAGCCGCTTGCCCGTGCGCGCCTGCTCCGCCTTCAGCACCCGCACGATTTGCCCCAGGTTTTTCTCCGACTCCGCCGGCGTCGCCCCCTCGGGCGCCACGTCGCGGTCGTGGAAGCAGTAGTAATCGATCCCGGTTTTTTCCAGAAACTCAAAAAACACCTTCACCCGCCGGCCCGCGTTGCCCAGCGAGCTGCTCCCGTCGTCCCACGGCATCAGCGCCGTCGGCGCGCCGAACGGGTCCGCCAGCCCGTTGCGCATGCAGTGCCAGTAGGCCGCCGCAAACCGCAGGTGCTCACGCATCTTCTTACCCGCGACCTTCTGGTCGGGATTGTACTGCTTGAACGCGTACGGGTTTTTTGACTTCGGCCCTTCGTAGGCGATCACCGGAATTTTGGGAAATGCAGCCATGGTTTTTTGGGGGTTGGCGGCCCGCCGCTGCGGCGCCGCCATCGCCTTCCATAACCGCCGCGTCCGCGCGTTGTCGAGGAATTCCGCTAGCGGCCCGCCGTGCGCCGTTTAATTCTCCGTCAGCGCCAGCCCAAAGTGCGCGCGCGCATTGCGGAAACTGATGTCCCGCACCAGCCCGCTCAGCATCTCCAAGTCGTGCGGCACCGCCCCGCGTTCCACGTCCTCCCCCAGCATCCCGCACAACAATCGCCGAAAATATTCGTGCCGCGGGTACGACAAGAACGACCGCGAATCCGTCAGCATCCCCACGAACCGTGACAGCAGCCCGATGTTCGACAGCGCGTCAATCTGCCAGCGCATCGCCTCCAACTGGTCCAGAAACCACCACGCCGACCCGAATTGCAGCTTCCCCGGCACCGACCCGTCCTGGAAATTCCCAATCATCGAGGCGAACACATAATTGTCCGCCGGATTCAGGTTGTAAAGGATCACCTTCGGCAGCGCCTCCTCCTCGTCCAGCGTCTTGAAGTAGGCCGACAACGTGCGCGCGTGCGGAAAATCCCCGATCGAATCGCACCCCACGTCGTTCCCCAGCTTGCGCACCAGCCGCGGGTTGTTGTCGCGAATCGCTCCGAGGTGCAGTTGCTTCGTCCACCCGCGCTTGTGGTCCAGCCGGCTCAAGTGCAGCATCAGGTAAAACCCAAACGCCTGCCATTGCGCGGGGCTGGCCGCGTGCCCGACCCGCGCCGCGTCGAAAATCGCCGCCGCCTGCGCCTCCGTGCACGGCCCCTCAAACATCGTCTCCAGTCCGTGGTCCGACAATCGTCCGCCCAAGTCATGAAAAAACTGGTGCCGCCGATCCAGCGCCGCCAGGAAATCTCCCAGCTTCCGGCATTCCACCTTCGACACCGCCTCGAGCTTCGCCACCCACGCGTTGAACACCCCGGGATGGTTCACGTCAAACGCCTTGTCCGGCCGGAACGTCGGGTACATCCGCGTGTCGTGCTTTTGTTTCGCAAACGCCAGATGGTGCTCCAGTGAATCCGTCGGGTCGTCCGTCGTGCACACCGCCTTCACCCGCATTTTTTGCAAAATTCCCTGCGTCGTCAGCTCCGGCGTCTGCAGCTTTTCGTTCGCCTCGTGCCACACCCGCGGCGCCGTCTCCTCGTTCAACAGCGTCTCGATGCCGAAATACCGCCGCAGTTCCAGGTGCGTCCAATGGTGCAGCGGGTTGCGCAAAGTCCGCGGCACCGTGCGCGCATACGCCAGAAATTTCTCATACGGCGGCGCCGCCCCCGTCACCATCTCCTCCGGCACGCCGTTGGCCCGCATCGCCCGCCACTTGTAGTGGTCGCCCTCCAGCCATGCCTCAAACAAGTTCCGAAACCGCCGGTTCTCGGCGATGTCCTTCGGCGGCAGATGACAGTGGTAGTCCAGAATCGGCTCAGTCGCCGCATGCGCGTGGTACAGCACCCGCGCCACTTCGTTCGGCAGCAAAAAATGCTCGTTGAGGTAAGACATCGTGAAAAATCGCCCAATCCGTCCTTCAAATCGCCATGCAGTTGAACCCGCCGTCCACCACCAGATCCGTCCCCGTGATGAACCGGCCCGCGTCCGACGCCAGCAGCAGCGCCGCCCCCACCAGTTCGGTCGCCTCACCAAACCGCTTCATCGGCGTGTGCCCCATGATCATCGCCACCCGCTCCGGCGTCAGCACCTTCCGGTTCTGCTCCGCCGGGAAAAACCCCGGCACCAGCGTGTTCACCCGGATCCCCTTCGCCGCCCACTCCCGCGCCAGGTTCTTCGACAAATTGTGCACCGCCGCCTTCGTCGCCGAATACGTGAACACCCGCGACAACGGCGTCAGCCCCGACATCGAGCCCAGGTTGATGATGCTCGCCGCCCGCCCGCTCTCCACAAAATACCGCCCGAACACCTGGCACGACAAAAACACCGCCTTGATGTTCACGTCCACGATGCGCTGGTACTCCTCCTCCGTGATCTCCAAAAACGGCGTCGGCGAATTCACCCCCGCGCCGTTGATCAGGATGTCCACGCCGCCCGCCTTCTCCACCACCCGGTCCAGCAGTTGCCCCAGCGCCGCCTTCGACTGCACGTCGCACTCCTCGAACCACGCCCGCGTGTGCTGCTCGTGGATTTTCTTCAGCCGCGCCTGCGCCTTGTCCGGATTGCGCCCCACCAGCACGACCGTCGCGCCCGCGCCCGCGAAACCCTCCGCGATCGCGCTGCACAGCTCGCCCGTGCCGCCAATGATGACCGCGGTCTTGCCCGCCAGTGAAAACATGGAATCGAGATAGGACATAAGAATGGATTTTTACCGCAAAGACGCGAAGGATACTAAGCGGAATTGTGTTTACAGACCACGCGCTTCAAGCCGTCTTTTAACACCGGAACATTAAAATTGATGATCAACCCAAGCGAAAGTTGGATTAGTTTAAGGTAAGTTAAAACTTGTGCAGTGTGAACCGGATGCAGTTCTTCAACCGCTTTCACTTCGATGATCAATATATGCTCAACAATCAAATCCAAACGATAGCTCGCGTCCAGCTTAAGACCCTTGAAGGAAACCGGCAACGCCAACTGAGTTTCCACCTGCAAGCCTTGCGAGCGGATTTCATGCGCTAAACATGTCTCATAAGCCGACTCCAGCAGTCCGGGACCGAGGTGACGATGAACCTCAATCGCGGCCCCGATAACTCGATGACATAGGTCTTCAGCGTCCATAAGTTTCTTCTTTGCGTTCTTCGCTCCTTTGCGGTGAAAATGGTTTACCGCACCACCCGCGCCCCGCCCCCGCCGATCACCTTCTCCACCTCGTCCAGCGACGCCATCGACGTGTCGCCCGGCGTCGTCATCGCCAGCGCCCCGTGCGCCGCGCCGTACTGCACCGCCTTTGCCGCGTCGTTGTGCTTCAAAAACCCGTATGCCAGCCCCGACGCGAAACTGTCGCCCCCGCCCACTCGGTCGAGAATCTCTAGGTCCGGGTACGCGTTCGACTCGTAGAACTTCCCGTCGTGCCAGCAAATCGCGCTCCAGTCGTTGCGCGTCGCGCTCTTGACCGTCCGCAGCGTCGTCGCCGCCACCTTGAAGCTCGGAAACTCCTTCACCGCGTTCTCGATCATCGCCTTGAACGCGTCCACCTCCACGTGCGAAATCTTCTCGTCCAGCCCCTTCACCTCCAGCCCCAGGCAAGCCGTGAAGTCCTCCTCGTTGCCGATCATCACGTCCACGTTCTGCGCGATGCGCCGGTTCACCTCCTGCGCCCGCTTCTTCCCGCCGATGGATTTCCACAACGACGGCCGGTAATTCAAGTCGTACGACACGATCACCCCGTGTTTTTTCGCCGCCGCCACCGCCTCCTCCACCACCGCCGGCGTCGTGTCCGACAACGCCGCGAAAATCCCGCCCGTGTGCAGCCAGCGCACCCCGAGCTTTCCAAAAATATTATCCCAGTCCACCTCGCCGGGCTTCATCTGCGACGCCGCCGAGTTCCCCCGGTCCGGCGTCCCCACCGCCCCGCGGATGCCAAAACCCCGCTCCGTGAAGTTCAACCCATTGCGCACCGTGCGCCCCACCCCGTCGTACGGCGCCCACTTGATGAACCGTGTATCAACGCCGCCCTGCAAAATAAAATCCTCCAGCAGCCGCCCCACGTCGTTGTCCGCGAACGCCGTCACCACCGCCGTCTTCAGCCCGAAGCACCGCCGCAGCCCGCGCGCCACATTGTACTCCCCGCCGCCCTCCCACACCTTGAACTCCCGCGCGGTGCGCACCCGCCCCTCGCCCGGATCCAGGCGCAGCATGATCTCGCCCAGCGCGATCATGTCGAAGGTGCAATCTTTGGCAGGTTTAAGGGTCAAGCTCATGGGGAAGGCGTAGAATGAAACTGAAAATGGGAGTTTGAAAAGCCTAAACACAGCCCTCCCCGCGGAAAGGCCAAATCTACGCCTTCGCCTCCGCCTTCTTCCCCGCCGTCGCCGCCGCCCCGCGCGCAAACAGCGGCACCCGGTCCAGCACCCGGTCCTGAAACGCCTCAAACAGCAAATACAGCGCCGGCGTCACAAACAGCGTCAAAAACTGCGCCACCAGCAACCCCCCCACGATCACCAGCCCCAGCGGCCGCCGCGAATCCCCGTCGTTCCCCAGCCCCAGCGCCATCGGCAACGCCCCGAACACCGCCGCCAGCGTCGTCATCAAAATCGGCCGCAGACGTTCCAGACACGCCTCGATCACCGCGTCGAACGGCGCCCGCCCCTCCGCCTGCCGCTGGATCGAAAAATCTACCATCATGATCCCGTTCTTCATCACGATCCCCATCAGCATGAACAGCCCCACGAACGCGTACAGCGAAAACTCCTGCTCAAATACATACAGCGTCAAAAACCCGCCCACCGTAGCCACCGGCAGCGCGCTCAGCACCGTCAGCGGGTGCATGTAACTCTCGTACAAGATCGCCAGTATCACAAACATCACGAACATCGCCACCACCGCCAGCGGCCCCGCCGACGTCGCCAGTTGGTCGAATACCTGCGCCTGCCCCTGGAAATTGTGGATCACCCCCGCCGGCACGATCTGTGCCGCCAGTTGCTCCAGCCGCGCCGTCGCCGCCCCCACCGCAAAGTTCGGCGCCAGATCGAAGTAAATCGTCGCCGACGGAAAACTGTTCACATGGTTCACCTGCAAAGGCGAAAGCTGCTCATGCCACGACGCCACCGCCGCCAGCGGCACCAGCTTCCCCGCGCCCCCCGAAGCCGACGCCGCCTGCGCCGCGTTTGACCCCGGCATCCCCGGTGGCGGCGCCACGTGCTTCTGCGCCGTCAAATACAGCTCGTTCAGGTCCTCCGGCCGCTCCCGGTACCGGTTCGACGCCTCCACGATCACCTGGTACTGCTGCAACGGCGATTTGATCAGGTAGCAGTAATTCTGCGAATACGCGTCGTCCAAAAGGCTCTCCACGTCCTGCGCCGTGATGCCGTACGCCGAGGCCAGGTCCCGGTTGATGTCCATCTTCAACTGCAATCCGTTCGGGTACATGTCCGACGACACGCTCGTGAACCCCGGCTCCTTCTGCAG
>JBEKZN010000170.1:0-5093 GCA_049509815.1 Opitutales bacterium | reverse complement strand
AGCCGAAAAATCACCGCCGGAGCCCCCGTGGCCGCGCTGTACCGCCGGATCGCTTCCTCCGCCGCGCGTTTGCTCGCCCCGTAGGGATTCTCCAGCGCGGCCTGGATGGATGAGGAAAAAACGATGCACGGCTTGCGGCCCAATTCCTCCAGTTCCCGGCAAATCTCCGCGGTGAATCCCGCGTTGCCGGACTGAAAATCCTCCGTGCGTACCGGGCGGTTCACCCCCGCCAGGTGGAAAACAAAATCCGCGTTCGCCAGCCCGTCCCGCAGCTCCTCCCGCGTGCTCGTGGACGTTCCGCAAAGCACCTTCACCTCGGCGCGCCGGCCCAGCGCCTCCACGATATGCCGGCCGATAAATCCCGCGGAGCCGGTGATAAAAACGTTGTTCATTTTTTGCCGCGAGGTTTTTTGCCCCCGGCGGCCGGCTTCAGCCCCCGGCGCGCCATGACTTCCTGCCCGTGCCGCGTGCCGATGATTTTGACCGGAGTGTCCGCCCGCAGCAGCCCCTTGAGCGCCTCGACCAGCGTCCCGATGGTCGCCGCCGGTGCCTTCTGCACAAACAAATCCCCCGGCTGCCCGTTCGCAAACGCATACAGCACCAACTCCACCGCCTCCTCCAAAGTCATCATGAACCGCGTCATGTTCGGATCGGTGACCGTCAACGGCAGCCCCGCCTCGATTTTTTGCAGAAACAGCGGAATGACCGACCCGCGCGAGGCCATGACATTCCCGTAACGCGTCCCGCAGCAAATCACATTCTTGGCCGCGCCGGTCCGCGCCCGCGCAATCATGATCTTCTCCATCATCGCCTTTGAAATGCCCATTGCGTTGATCGGGTATGCCGCCTTGTCCGTGCTCAGCACCACCACATTCTTGACCCGGTTGCGCATCGCCGCCTGCAAAACATTGTCCGCGCCGAGCGCGTTGGTGCGGATCGCCTCCAGCGGATAAAATTCGCACGCCGGCACCTGTTTGAGCGCCGCCGCGTGGAACACAAAATCCACTCCCGTCATCGCGTCATCGACACTGTCGGGATTGCGCACGTCGCCGATGTAAAATTTGATTTTCGGATCGCGGTACTGGTGCCGCATGTCGTCCTGCTTCTTCTCGTCGCGCGAAAAAATCCGGATGGCCGCGACCTCCGTTTGCAGCAAACGCACGAGCATCGCATTGCCAAAGCTGCCCGTCCCGCCGGTGATCAGCACGGTTTGATTGGCCAGCGCGGGCTGGCTTGCGGAAGCGGTTCGGCTCATGGGGAGATGCGGGCGCGCCGGCCCGGCTGGGGTTGAAAAAAGGGGAATCAACCTGAAGCCGCCAGCCGGGGAAAGCTGACGACATGTAAGCGGTTTTGCAACAAGTCTTAAAGACCACCGGCCCTGAGCGGCCCGGCGTCGCCGATTCACCCTCCGCCACCGCTTTGCGCTGGCCCGCTTTTCCGGCTCGCCAGCGCCTCATCCACCAGCGCGCGCAGCTTGCTGGTAAACCGCTCAAACGTCAGTTCACGCAGCACAAAATCGCGCCCCCGCCCGCCCCGCTCACGCAATTCCGCCTCCGGAACTTGCGCCCATTCGCGTATTGCCGCCGCCGCCGTTTCCAAATGGTCGTCCGGCAAAAACCAGCCGCAGCCCAGCGGTTTCAGTTCCTCCCCCAAATCCACCCCTGGGGAAAGAATCACCGGCTTTCCCGCCGACAACGCCTCCGCCACGCTCAAACCGAAGCTTTCCATCCACGACAGGCAAATCGAGCCGTCGCTGGCGTGCATCCATTCCAACTTGGCCTCTCCGTAAGCCGCCCCGGGAACATGCAGCCGCCCCTGCAAACCCAGACGCTCGCCCGCCGCCAAAACCTGACTCGCCGTGATGGTTTCGTCTGGCCCGACCACCGCCAGGTGCACGTTGCCCGCCCCGGCCGCCGCCACCGCCGCCACAATTTCCAAAGGCCGCTTGATCTCGTGCAATCGGCCCAGAAACAACAGCAGCCGGTCGTTTTTTCCCAACCCCAGCCGCCGCCGCATCTGCTCACGCTGCGAATCGGCGTTCGTCATGTCCAGCGCCGCCACCGGCCAATTCACCACCCGTCCATTGGCGCCATCGTAAAACGCGGCCGCTTTGCGCCGCTCCCGTTGTGTCGAAAAAATCACGTGGCTGGCGCCCGCGAGAAACCCGCGACCGTAGCCGGCCATCCAGACGCGCTTGATCGTCGGCCGGTAGGTGTAGGAATGCGGGTCCAGGCACCCATGCGGCACCACCCAGTAGGGAATGCCCCGCCGCCGCGCCCAGCCTTTTACCCAGTGGGTGTGGTACCGGTACAAAACATTGCAAACCAGCAGGTCCGCGCCCGCCGCCAGCCGGTCGGCTTCGCGCCGCGCCCGCGCTCCCGCCCATAAATACTGGCGCACCCCCGGAAAACGTCCCACCGGCACTTGCACGGCTCCTGACAGCGCCGAACCCTCCGCCGCCAGCAGCGCCGCATCGGTGAACGAGACCACGTCCGCAGCCAGCGCCTTTTGAAAATTTCGCACCGCCTGCGTCGTGCCCCCGCTCGAAGGCACCATGCCCAGCGCCGACAACACAATCCGCGGATGCACTGGTTTTGCGTCAGGCAAATTCATCCGAAGTTAGCCGCAACCGTCCGGCCGCACGCATTTGGCCGCACGGCGGAAAACGAAATAGTCCAACCCAACTGTCGGCGCACAAATCTACCGAAAATACCCATAACGCAAAAGCATCGGCGCAGTCAAAACCGTCAGCGTGGCGTAGTTCAACCGGGGCATTTTCTGCCGCCATTCGCTGTCCATGGAAATTTCGATTGGCCCCTGCTTGAACCGGTTCGGGTTTCCCGCCACCGTGTGATTTTGCGTCACGCTTACGGTATGCGCGCCGGTGAACATCCCCAAACTCACCGGCTCGCCGACAAACTGCCCGATCTGCTCCAAGGCCCGCCGCGGCTGCTCCACCAAATCCTCGTAATACATCCGGCAATAACGCGGATTCGTCGCCCGCAGCCGCTCCGCCACCAGGTTGTTGACCGTCCAGAACACCGCGGTGCTCACCGAGGTGCGCTTCAACATGCGAACCGGCCTATCCGTCACCTCGGGCCGGATTTTTGGCCGCTGGCTCGAATAGCCCACTGCCCGGCTGTCCCGCACCAAGTGCAGCACGTGCAACTCCACGCCGGGAATCTGATTGAGAAAATACGCCCCCATCGGCGATTTCGACGAATCCACCACCACGCGGCAACCCGACACCCGCTGGATCGCCCGATAGAGCCCGCTCCAATAATTCCCCACCTTGGCCAGACTTTGCCTTTGCTCGTCCTTCAACCCGCTCGACGCAGAAAACATCAGTGGAAAATGCCGCAATCGCGCCACCGTCAGCCACGCCGCCTCCGCTTCCGCTGCATTGATCCGGTCCGACCCGCCGAACGCCTCATGCATCACCGCGCTCCAAAATTCGCAGTTCCGGATTTTTTTCCCGCACCCGCAGAGCAAATCCTCGACAAACCCGTGCCGCCAGATCATGTGCAGCTCGCCGGTCGAGAAATAATTCTTCGATTCCCCCAGCAGACAGTCCAGCAGCGTGCTGCCGCTGCGGGCCTCGCCGGCAATGTAGAGCACCTTGACCGGCGGCTTGTCAGAATCGCTCATTGTCGAAATTTACTTTAAAAGCACGTGAAATAACGGTTAATAAAACGGGAAAATTATGCTGTCAACTCCCCGCCATCACACCCACTCATATCGACATCTTTTTGAAGATCCGTTCCGGTATCGCCTGGATGATCCCCATGATGATCCGCCAAATCCACGGAGTATAAACCGTCTCGGGCCCGTTCGTGAAACTCTTCATAATGCGCCGCGCCACCGTCTCCGGCTGCGCGAACAGCGGCCCCTTGCGCAGGTGCGCCGTCATCGGCGTGTCCACCATCCCCGGCTTGATCAGCACCACGCGCACTCCCTCCGCCTGCAGTTGCGCCCGCAACCCCTGCACAAAGCGCTCCAGCCCGCCCTTCGCCGCGCCATAATAATAATTGCTGCGCCGGCCCCGGTCGCCCGCCACCGAGCCGATCACCGCCAGCGTCCCCCGCTTTTGCCGCGCCAGCACCCGCCCCGCCGCCGCCGCAATCAGCGCCGGCGAAACCAAATTTACCTGGAACGAAGCCTCGCCCGCGGCCCAACTTTGCTCGCAGGCCGCTTCGTCCGGCAGCACCCCATGCGCCACCAGCACCACATCCAGCGCGCCCAGAAAGCGTCCAGCTTCCTCCAGCACCTTCTCGATCGACTCGCTTTCAAAAAAATCTGCTGTCGCCAGCCCGGCCTTCGACCCCGTCCGCGCTTCCAAATCCCGCGCGACCACCCCCAGCTTCTCCCGGTCGCGTCCGACCAGAAACAATTTATCGCCGCGCTCCGCCGCCAGGCGGGCCACCGCTTGCGCAATCGCGGAAGTGGCGCCAAAAATGAGAAGGTTCATGGGAATCCTGAGGAAATATGCGTCATTTCACGCTGCCGTCGTGACCCGCCGCCAGAAGGATGACGAACACTCCGGATCGCGCAATCGCGCCAACTGCTCCCATTGCGGGTAAAACCGGCGGAAATCCTCGCCGCTCATCCGCGCATCCTTCGCGGGATACAATCCGCCGCCGGCCTCGCGTACCATCGCATCCAGGTCGGCAAACAGCCGTCCGGTCTCTTCCCCGCGATTCGGAAAATCCAGTGCCAGCGTCACCCCCGGCCGCGGGAACGACAACATCCCCGGCGACTCCCGCTCACCGAATTGCTTCAACACCGCCAGAAACGACGCCTGGCCCGAACGGCTGATGCGCTCTAGCATCGCGCCCGTCACCGCCCGCCCGTCCTTGAGCGGCACCACCGACTGGTACTGAAAAAATCCCCGCTTCCCGTACAGGCGGTTCCAGTCGCCCAGCGAGTCCAGCGGAAAAAAAAACGCGTCGTAGTGCATGCGACCGCGCTTCACCTTCTCCCATTGCTTGTGATAGTAAAGCGCATTGAACGCCCCCACGCTCCAGCGGTTCAACGCAAACCCGGGCAAATCAAACGGCAGCTTCGCCCGCGGCGCCCGGTGCGCGCGCAGTTCC
>JBEKZN010000017.1:0-17084 GCA_049509815.1 Opitutales bacterium | reverse complement strand
TGGCCGGTCTGGCGCTGTGCCTGCCGCGAATGTTTTTAGTGGACATCACGGACACACTTGGGCGGATATTCGCCTTTGGCGCGCTGGCGGTCGTCCTGCTAGCGATTGGCTTTTCCTATGAAAAGCTGAAGGCCTGGCTGGCCGGAGACGAAGCGGTGCCGAGCGCGATTCCGCCGGAAAAAGCCGGGCCGGATTAGGTTTGCGCCTCGAACTTGGCGGCGGCCCAAAGGTTTTCGACGGTGGATTCGATCTGGGGGCGGAAGTAGAGGCCTTCGACCCAGAGGTCGGGGATGTTTTCGCAGCCGTTGGCGGCACCGAGCAGGGCGCCGAGGACGGCGCCGCGGTGGGCGCTGTCGCCGCCGAGCGCGGCGTTGGCGGTGAGGCCGCCTTCGATGTCGTTGGCGTGTTTGAGGGCGAGGTAGATGACGAGGGGGAAGGCGTTTTCGATGTGGGCGCCGGTGTTGAGGTCGTGGGCGATGAGGTCTTCGGCGGAGCGTTTGGCGTCGAGCCAGCGGCGAAAGGGGTAGGCGAGGGCGGGGTGGCGGTCGCGGCCGATTTTTTCGAAGATGGTGGCGCCGATGGGCCAGCCCTGGAGGAGGTGGGCGAGGATGTCGAAGAGCAGTTCCGAGGCGAGGGCGATGGGTTCGCCGCGGTGGGTGAGGTGAAGGACTTCGCGGATGGCCTTGAGCCCTTCCTGCCGGCGGCGGAAATAAAAGAGCATGAGCGGGAGGGTGAGGCAGAGGCCGGCCATGTGCAGGCTGTCCACGCCGCAATGGGCGGGATCGCGGCCGCTATCGTAGCGGTGGAAGAATTCGCGGATGTTTTCCGGCACGTAGGTGTCGCGATGGCGGCCGGGGGTGAGCATGAAATCGATGAAGCGCTGGGTGTAATCGGCAGCGTCGAAGCGGCCGTGAACAGCGATGGTATCGGCAAGTTCGCGGGTGATTTGGAGGATGAGGGTGTTTTCGCCGGCCTGGAGTTGGTGATGGAAATGGGTGCCGGGTTTTTTCCAGGCGGCGGCGCGGTCGTGGAGGATGTCGCCGCGCGGGGACTTGAATTCGTAGCGGGTGCGAAAGAGGGTGCTGTCGGGATGCGGGTAGTGGGGAGCCTGGTAGGTGGCAAAGGACGGGTAATCGCGCTTGAGGCTGGGCCGGGTGTAATAACCGTGGCCGGGCATGGCGAGGGCGTCGCCAATAAATGCGGCCCACCAGGCACCGTAGAATTTGGTGAACAGGGACTCGGTGGCTTGGTCCATGCGGGGTTCTGCACGGCCCGACCGGGAGCAAGATTGCTTCGCGGAAGGGGTACGAAAGCAGGGGTACTGCTTTTTATAGGGGTGGGGGTGAGCGAGTGCAAGCGTTTCGCAAGGCTCATTTGCCCTACGATTTAATCGTGAAAAAGGCCTCAATTTAAGCGGAATGCGGGGTATTGGGCGGCACGACGTAGCGGAGGACGAGGAGCAGGATGAGAACGAGAAGGCTGGCGCTGGCCCAGAGGGCGAGTTGGAGGCCGCTTTGGTAGGCGGCAGTCACGGCGGTGCGCAGGGGTCCGGAATCGAGGACAGGGGTTTTGACGAGGGTATGGATAGTTTTTGCGCCGGATAAAATGGTGGCCACGGTCTGTTGCTGGGCGGGACCGAGGGTGAGGCGGTCCTGAGTGAGGCGCTGGTCGAGAGCGTGGTGGCTGCCGGTGGTGAAGAGGGCGGTGGCGAGGGCCAGCACGAGGGTGGCACCGGCCAACTGAAACATGAAAGTGACGCCGCCGGTCAAGCTGGCGCGCGCGATGCCGGCGGTTTCGATAGCGCGGGTGTTGACGGTCGGAATGACGGCGCCGACGCCGATGCCGAGCAAAATGAGCAGGGAGTTGAAGAGCCAGCCCTGCCGGTCCATGCCACCCGCGGCCAGCAAGGCCGTGGCGACGATGGTGGCGAGGAGGCCGACGACGAGCAGGCGGCGGGCACCGATATGCGCGTAGAGCGGGCCGCCGAGGTAGGATATGACGCCATAACTGAGCATGAACGGCACAACGCATGCGCCGGCCGACATGGGGCTGTCGCCATGAAACTTCATGGCGTATTGAGTGAAGTAAAGCAGGACAATAAAGAAGACCTGGCAGATACCCATTGCGGCCAGGCAGAGCGAAATGAACTCGCGGTTGCGCATCAGTTCCGGGGGCACGAGGGGGTCGGACACACGGTGTTCGACGACGGGGAACGCGCCGAGCAGAACGAGGGCGACGGCGAACAGCCCAAGGAATTTGGCGCTGGCCCAGCCCCAGGAATCGACCTGATAAACGGCGATCATCAAGGCGATGAGACCGCCGCTCAGCAAGGACATGCCGAGGAAGTCGTTTTTCGGAGGCGCGCCGGCGGGCTCGTCCGCGGGGACGGCACGGGCGGTGATGACCATGGTGAGGACAGCGATGGGAACGTTGATCCAGAGGATCCAGCGCCAGTCGAGCCATTGGGTAAGGGCGCCGCCGACAACCGGGCCGGCGGAGTTGCCAATGGAGCAGGTGCCCAGGACGAGCCCGAGGGCGAAGCCGCGATTTTTCTCGCCGACGGCCGCGCAGGACAGGCCGATCATGGCCGGCCAGAGCAGGGCCGCGCCGAGGCCTTGAAAAACGCGAAACGCGATGACCGCGCCGCCGCTCCAGGCCAGGCCGCCGACGAGCGAAGCGAGGCCGAACAAGGCCATGCCGATTTGGAAGATGCGCTTGCGGCCATAGGCGTCGGCCAGCTTGCCCCCGCTGACCATGAAAACGGCGAAGGCGATGACGTAGCCATTGATGACCCACTGAACCTGTTCCAAGTCGAGACCGTACTGGCGTTCGAGCGACGGCAGGGCGAGGTCAATGGAGGCGAAGTCGATCGAAATGGCAAGGGAGCCCAGAAAAACCGAAAGATAAATGAGGAGGCGTTTTCTCATGACGCGGAGGCGGGTTCGGGCACGGCCGCTAGGGTGATGTCGCCACCGATTTGAGTCACGCTCCAACTGAGGTGGGGGCCGACGTGGTGCCGGTGCAGATGGCGCCGCCGGTGATGGTGCCGGCCTGGACGATGGTGATTTGGTCGCCATACGCGGGGGCGTATTCGGTGACGATGTCGAGGTTGCCGCTGTCCAGCGTGGCCTTCAGCGCTTCGATCGCGTTGGCCGCCTGCCGCTCTTCCAAGAATCCGACCGCGCCGTTGGCCACCAGCAGCAGGAGGATGACGCTGAAGTGCGGCCAGTGCCGCATCATGCCTGAAAGAATCACCGCGACCTCGATCATCCACGGGATCGGGCCCAAAAATAGGCGAGGAATTTGAGGAATGGATTGGTTTTCTTTTCCTCAATCTCGTTGGGCCCGTATCGGGCCAGCCGCTTCGCGGCCCCGGCCTAAGTGAGACCGTCCGGCGACGATTCCAGCTTCTTCTCCACCTCCGGCAAGGGCAGTGTTTTCGAGTCGTCCGCAGGCTCGGGCGTTGTGGTCATTCTACCCGGCTTAGCAGCGGAAGACTTCGCCAGCTCTTTATTCGGCCGGATAAGCAGTTTTTATTTCGAATGGGTCGGCTCTTTGGTGTCATTATGTTTCAATTTCGGAATGGCCGCGGCCAGCAGCACATCCGCGTGAAAGGCGTGTCGGTCTTCGATGAGACGACGCAATGAGGCGATCTCGTCCTTAATCCCCTGCAACGCCATTTGATGGGCGATTTCGGGTTTGGGATCCTTGGCCTCGCGATCAATCAGAAAAGTTGCGAAGAGGGCGGTGAGATAACCAAACATCGCCGCGGCGTAAACCGATATGCCGAGGCAGATCACCCGTCCGCCGTTGGTCTTTATGGAATAGGCGCTGCCGATGTTGGTTATCTGCATGGCCGTCCACCACACCGCTTTCGGGTAGGATTGAATGCTTTGCGGATCAGTGGAGTTTTTCTCAAAATGAAGCATGCCGGCGGCTCCACCGAAGATTACGACGAAAGTCAATACGAGGGCGTAACCGGAGCCACGGCGTCCAAGGGCACCCCGAAGGAAGCGCATCCCCTGGTCAGCCGAGGCGAAAATCCAGATTACCTGCATGCCAAAAGTGGCGGTCAGGGCGCGCACCAGCGGGAAAGGCTGCAAGAAGGGGAAAAATCTGAGCGTGGATACCACGATGGCCAAAACAAAGAGCCAATTCTTTTTCAGAAAGGCCGTGCGATTGGCCACAATGGCCAGGCGCATCGCGAAATAGACAATAAATAAAATCCAAATGCCCGTGCCGAAATCCGACAGCACCGTACTCCGGTCATAGACGATCTCGATGAAAAGTATGCAGAGCCAAACGAAACTGAGAAACAGCATCGGCCATTCGAGTTTTTTCTTGAACGCCAAAAGCATGGGGTATTTTGGAGGGTTGCCGTTCATCGGACCTCCGCCTGGCGAAGAGGGAATTTTTCTTGCTGCATCGGATGCCGGTCAAGGGGTGTGGTCATGTCCTGCCGTCTCCATCGCCGGGTTGGATTTGTTAAAGTAATCCGCTTTGCAGAATGGCTCATTTGAACACGGAGAACAATGGGGCGAACACCCCGCGGGGTTGGGATGGTTGAATGCCAAGCCGTCATGGCCCTGGAACTTAGGCGATTTTTAGGCGGGTGAAGACCGACACCTTCACCAAATCCAAGGCGAGGGCGGAGGCAAACGCACAGGCCAGAACGCCAATCAAAACCACGAGCGGCAGGGGCGCCATGAGCCAGCCACATCCGGCCAGGGTCAGGGCGATCAGCACATCGGTAACCGACGACAAGACGAGCCAGCGACTGGGGTGGGGAGATGACCAAATTCGGCCGCGGGCGCGCACGGCATAAGTGGTCGCCTGGTTTCCGCAGACCAGCGTGAAGAAGGTGAGTGTCTGCAAGGTTGCGATGCCCATGCCCATGCGGAAATGCCCGAACGCAACAACGCTGACGCAAAACACGAGTTCGGATGCGCCCATAAAGATGCCCGCGACGGTCAGGTTACCGATGCGCCAGCGATTGGGTAGCAGGGACGGCCGGACATTGTCGGTGGTCAAGGACATGCCGAGCAAGTCGCCCACCATCATCACGATGATCATCAGCATGGGCGTGAGAATCGCCTGCCCGGTCATGAGGAGACCGGCACCCAGAAACAGCACCTGCACAATTTTCTTGGTCACGGAATTCAGCGTGTAAGTTAGAATGCGCTGAAAGGTGATGCGTCCTTCCTTGACCGCGGCCACGATGCCGGCGAGTCCGGGATTGGTGAGCACGATGCCAGCGGCGGATTTGGCGACGTCGGTCGCCGTTGAAACGGCGATTCCCATCTGCGCCTGACGCAGAGCGGGTGCGTCGTTCGCGCCGTCGCCGCACATGCCGACGATGTGACCCGCTTGCTGAAAGACCTTCACCAGGTTGAATTTGTCTTCAGGCAGGACGCCGGCAAAAACGGCGAAACTTTCCGGGCTGATGTCGGCCGGCAACGGCCCCGGCGGGCACACTGCGCCATCGAGACCAACGGCATGGGCGACAATCGCCGCCGTCGCGGGGGCATCGCCGGTCACCATCACCGTGCAGACGCCAAGGATTTTCAGTTGCGTGACCAGGGCGGCGGAATCGTCACGGGGTGGGTCGCTGAGCGCGATCAATCCCAACAGTTGCATCAGAATGCGCAAGGTTCCCTGGCTGGGATCGACCACGGTCGCCTCGGACATTTTGGTCGCGGGATCAAAGGGCTTGAAGAAAAACGGCTTGGGCGGATTGGCCGTGACTTTCCGCGAGGCGGCAAGACGAATGGCGCCGTCAACGGGGTCCTGCCCGCCGTCGGAACTGGCGAGCGCCGCCAAGGTCAAAATGCGGGCCTCATCGAAACCCGGCATCGGGTGGACCGCCGTCACGCATAATTCATTGCGCGTGAGCGTCCCGGTCTTGTCGGCGCACAACACGTCGATGGACGCCGATTCATCCACGGCCGAAAGCCGGGTGGGCAAGACGCCTTGGCGGGCCAAAGCCCGGGCCCCGAGCGCGCTCGCCAGCGTGAACGTGGCAGGCAACGCAACGGGGATGGAAGCCAGTACCGCCGTCAAAACCAAAGGGACAATCTGGTTCACCGGCATCGCATGGGCCAGCGCATACGCCACTAGTGCGACAATCAGAATGCCGTTGAAGACCGCGAGATTGCGCACCACGCGCAATACGGCCTTTTGCTGGGAACCGACGACATGGGCAGTGCGAACCAGTTCCGCGGTGCGGCCGAACTTGGTGCGGGTGCCGGTCGCCGTAACCAGCGCGTCCGCTTCGCCACGGCGTACCAACGCCCCGGCAAAGGTCTGGAAGCCCGGACCGGCTTCGGTGCCGATCGATTCGCCGGTGAGCATGGATTGATCGAGCAGGACGTTCCCCGCGATCAGCTTCACGTCCGCAGCGACCACGCCGCCGAGCGACAGCTTCACCATGTCGCCCGGCACCAGGTCGGCTGACGGAAGGGTATTCCACATGCCGTCCCGGCGGACGGACGCGGTCAGCGCCAGACGCTTCTTCAGGGCGGCCAGGGTGGCCTGAGCGCGCCCTTCCTGAAAAAATCCAATCGCGGCGTTGAACAACAGGAGCACCGTGATGATCCCGGCTTCAATGTACTTGCCGAGCGCCAATTCCAGCACGATCGCGGCTTCAAGCATCCAAGGAACGGGGGTCCACAGTTTCTCGATCGCCCTTTTTACCGGATGCGATGACGTATCCGGCATCGAGTTGGGGCCGAATTTTTCCAGTCGGCGGCGGGCCTCATCAGCCGAAAGGCCACCGGGTGATGGGTTGGCGGCAACGTCAACGGCCGCGGCTGAAGGCAAGGATGCAGCAAGTGGCATGGGTGCGAGATTAACGGTTCAGTCGGCCAGATTGAGGCAGAGGACGGCCGACGAAGCCCAGCCACCTGAAGACAGGGACTGATAGGGTGCTGCCAAAGGCACACGCGCCCTTCGGTCTTCCGCAGGTCGAAATATACACGGGCAACCCGCGGCTAACTATGGGGTAATACCCTGCGTGGACGAGGCGGAGTGGCCACCGTGCCAGATACGAAGCATTAGGTATTGTGGGATGTTATTCGATGGAACCGGTCAGGCATTTTTTGCATTAAAAGCCGGTGGCATGCCGCAGCCAGGCTAATTATCGCCAAGCCGTTTGCACATTCGGCCATTCGAGGTTTTATTGTGCGCAAGCATGAATATCCTAAAATCCAATCCCTGGTCTCGGCGCAAGCAGGGGCATCAAGCCGATATCGCCAATCCCGCAGATTATAAAAAACGCAAAGGGTCCTCGCGCCCGCCGACGGAACCGGGCACGCCGGAGGATAAACCAGATGCGCCGGCAGCGGAGATCCCTTTCCCCGGGCGGAACGAACTGACTCCGGAGCAAAGATCCAAAGGGGAAAGCAGCGCCGGCTCCGCGCTGAGCGCCATCTAGCGAGACGCCACAACGGAGGATTGCCCCTTTCAACCGTCACCGAAGCCATCCCTGATGACTGAGCCCATGCGCGCCATGGTCATGCAGGCCCCGCGCCAGCCTTTGCGGGAGGAAATGGTTTCCCGGCCCATAGCCGGAACCGGCCAGGTTCTCGTGCGCGTACAAGCATGCGGGGTCTGTCGCACCGATCTCCAAGTTTTCGACGGCGAACTGCCGCGGGCAAAATTGCCGCTGATTCTCGGGCACGAGATTGTGGGACGCGTGGAAGCGGTCGGGTTGGGCTCCACGCGGTTCCAGCCGGGCGAGCGCATCGGCGTGGCGTGGCTGGGCTGGACCTGCGGAGCTTGCGTGTATTGCCGGTCGGGTCGGGAAAATCTTTGCAACCAGGCCCGCTTCACGGGTTACGACATTGATGGCGGGTATGCGGAATACACCGTGGCCGACGAGCGGTTTTGCTTCCGCCTTCCTTCGGAGTATGCGCCGGCATCCGCGGCACCGCTGCTGTGTGCGGGCCTGATCGGCTATCGTTCGCTGCGCAAGGCCCAGGACGCGCGGAATCTGGGCATCTATGGATTCGGTGCGGCCGCGCACATCGTGGCCCAAGTGGCCCGGCACGAAGCCCGCCGCGTGTTTGCCTTCACCCGGCCCGCGGACCACGCGGCGCAGCAATTTGCGCTTTCCCTGGGGGCGGCCTGGGCGGGCGGCTCCGATGTTCGTCCTCCGGAGGAGCTGGATGCGGCGATCATCTTCGCTTCGGACGGAGGCCTGGTTCCCGCCGCACTCCGCGCAGTCGCCAAAGGCGGCACGGTGGTTTGCGGGGGAATTCACATGAGCGACATTCCGGCATTTCCCTACTCCGTGCTGTGGGACGAACGCACGGTGTGTTCGGTGGCCAACCTCACCCGGAAGGACGGAGACGAATTTCTGGCGCTGGCACCACGCATCCCAGTTCGCACGGAAATCCACTGCTTTCCGCTCTCGGCGGCGAACGAGGCCTTGGAGCAATTGCGCGGCGGAAAATTCAGCGGCGCCGCCGTGCTGGTAACCGAATGACATCGCCGGCTGCTCGACGCAGAGGCGGGATGCTCATTCGTCTTTTTCCGCTTCCCGGTCGGCTTCGCGTCTCTGCTCGCGCCCGGCTTCTCTCGCTCCCTCGATGACGAGTCTTTCGGTGTCGCTGCGCCCTTCGTCATCCTCGTCGTCACCGGATGGCACTGGCACTTTGTGTCCAGTGGAACCGGGCGCAGGAGCCCAGCCTTCGGATTCGGGCACGGCCTCTTCCGCCTGTGCTTCCGAAACAATCATCATTTCGCGCTTAGCCTGTTGCCAGTCGGATTTCGACACTTCGTGCACGGAACGTCCGACGACAACGGCCAGCATGACCGCGCGCTCCCGCATCATCTTACGCGTCACCGTGACAATGCTGGTGGAGCTTGCGATCGCCGCATTGAGCGGCAGAGGGGTTGTCTTCATGAGTCAAATGACGGAATGGCGAAAAGATCGCGCGGGATCGGAGGTTAAGCCGCCCGTTTTACGGGCTTGGCGGTCTTGGGGGTGGCGCAGCAATCTGCGGCCGTGCCGGCGTTCAGGGCTTCGTTATTGGACCTGGAGCGGGCCAACTCGATCAGGGCCTCGTTCGCAGTCTTTTCTTCGCCGAGAATTTCCTTGAGCAGCGCGGCAGCCGGTTTGTTGTCCAGAAGACGGGCCCACTCGTGCAGGCAACCGTAAGAGGCGATTTCGTAGTGCTCAATCTTCTGAGCGACGGAGATGAGCGCGGCGTTAATGACCGGCGAGCCCTTGTTGTCGCTGGCGACTTCAGCGCCCTCGGCCAGCATTCCCACCGTGGCGTCGCACTTGTTCAGGCTGGGCTTTTCACCGAACAAGCGAAAGACCTGCTCCAGCTTTTCAACCTGGCGTTCCGTCTCCATCAAGTGCGACTCGATCAGCTTGCGCAAATGGGAGCAGGTGGCGGCCTTGATCATTTTGGGCATGGCGATCACGAGACGCTTTTCGCCGTCGTAGCGGTCGGCCAGTTCGTCGAGGAATAGGTTTTTGAGAGTTCTCATGGATGTTTTTTTGGGTTATCGGACTTAGGTAAATTATGCTGCGCAGCAGGAAGTCGCGTCTTTGACGGCCTTCTGAACCGCCGCGAGGCTGGCGCCGGTGCGTTTTTGGATCCGGCCATACAGCTCTTCGTGCTTGCCCTCGACAAACTCGAGGTCGTTGTCGGTCAGGTTGGCCCATTTTTGTTTCAGCTTGCCCTTGGTGATGTTCCAGTCGCCTTTGATTTCGAGTGTATTCATAATTCAGTTCCTGTTTTTTGTTGGTTTGTTGCCGTCTTCGTCACGGGAAAACGTCCAAGCGATCTCCGCGCTGTCCCAAGATACGACAATGGCCACCCGCTCACCATAAGGTTTAACCCTACCGCGACTGGAGCGGCGCGTACGGCGCTAAATCAGCCGCGTGCAACGACCCTTCATGGACTTTCAGTTCAACGGCGTGCTCCTGACGATCGTCCCGGAGGGGGATCGTATCACCGGATATAATTTGTCCATCGAGGGAAAGCGAATTCGCACCGTCTGAATCCGCGGCGAGCCGGGTGATGATGATGTGATAAGTCGTTTGCCGGTAGCGGTAGTGAATTTTATAGGTCATCCAGGTTTTTGGCAAACGCGGGGTCAGGCGCAGCTGATCGCCTTCAAGGTTCACGCCCAGCAACGTTTCGATCAAGAGGCGATACATCCAGCCGGCAGAACCCGTGTACCAGGTCCAACCGCCGCGGCCCAGATGCGGTGCGACCGCATAAATGTCCGCGGCGACCACATAGGGCTCAACTTTGTAGGTGGCGACCTGCCGGGGGGTCGCGCCGTGATGGACGGGATTAAGCAGGGTAAAAAGCTCCCAGGCCCGCTCGTTTTCGCCCATAAGTGCGAAAGCCATGGCGGTCCAAATCGCGCCGTGGGTGTATTGGCCGCCGTTTTCGCGCACACCGGGAATGTAGCCCTTGATATAGCCGGGATTGAGCGAGGATTTGTCGAAAGGAGGATCGAACAGTTGAATCAGTCCGGCCTGGCGATGGACGAGGCGTTCGTCCACGGATTGCATGGCCTGGCGCGAACGCAACGGGTCGCCGGCGGCGCTGATGACCGACCAGCTTTGCGGCAGGGAATCAATCTGGCATTCGGGATTGACCTGCGAGCCAAGGGGTTCGCCATTGTCAAAGTAGGCGCGGCGGTACCATTGGCCGTCCCAGGCATGTTGCTCGATGTTCTGCTGCAATTGCCGCGCCTGGGCGAGGCAGCGTTCGGCAAAAGCGGGGTCGTGGTGGACGCGCGCGAGCTGGGCAAACTGGGTGAGCACGTCGTAAAGAAAAAAGGCCAGCCAGACGCTTTCGCCGCGTCCCTGGTTTCCCACGCGGTTCATGCCGTCATTCCAGTCGCCGCAACCCATGAGCGGCAGGCCATGTTCGCCGAACTTCAGCCCGCGCTCGATGGCGCGGACGCCATGTTCATAGAGCGTGGCCGATTCCTCGGAGCGATTCGGCAAATCGTAATAGGCCTCCTCGTCCGGCTTGAGCGGCCGACCCTCGAGAAAATGAATCTTCTCGTCGAGGACGCCGGTGTCCGCAACGCACGAGACATAGCGGCAAATGGCATAAGGCAGCCACAGGAAGTCGTCGGAAAAATGCGTCCGCACGCCGCGGCCCGCCGGCGGATGCCACCAATGCTGCACATCGCCTTCGCGAAATTGATGGGCGGCGGCGCGGAGCAGATGCTCGCGGGTGAGGGCGGGTTCGGCATGCACGAGCGCCATCACATCCTGCAATTGGTCGCGGAACCCGTAGGCTCCGCTGGATTGATAGAACCCGGTCCGGCCCCAGAGACGGCAACTGAGCGTCTGATACATCAGCCAGCCGTTCGCCATCACATTCACGGCGGGGTCCGGCGTATCCACGTTCACCGCGCCCAGGGTTCGATTCCAATACCCCCAGACCCCTTCGAGCGCGGTGCGGCTGGCGTCCGCCACGCGAAAGCGCTGGATCAGGTTCTGCACGTCGCCCGGGCTGCGGCCCAGCCCGAGGCGAAAACTCGTTTCCCGCTCCTGCCCATCCGACAAATCGAAAGCCACCTGCACGGCGCCGCAGGGATCGAGCCCCGCGCCGACCTTGTTGGAAAGACGGGCGCGTTTCAACGCCGCCGGGTGCGCCAGGCTGCCGTTGCGGCCCAGGAATTCCCGGCGGTCTCCGGTGAGGGTGCGCGCGCCGTCGTTCACATCAATGAACGCGATGCGATCCGGGAACTCGGTGTTGAAATAATTGCGCGCCAGCAACGCGCCGGATTTGAGGTCCACTTCGGTTTGGACATGCAGCAGGCTCTTCTGCCGCAGGTCGCCCAGCACCCATTCCCAATAGCCGGTGACCGACACACGCCGCGGACGGCCCGAGACGTTGCGCAGTTTCAAGACCGAGAATTTTACCGGGGCGTCCATTGCGACGTAGATCCACAGTTCGGAGGCGATGCCGTTTTCGGTATGCTCGAAGACGGTATAGCCGAAACCGTGGCGGATGACATAGGGCGTGGCTCCGCGGGCGGGCAGCGGGGTCGGGGACCAGAACTGCCCGGTCTGCTCATCGCGAATGTAAAGGGCCTCGCCGGTGGTGTCCTGGACGGGATCGTTGCTCCAGGGCGTCAGGCGAAATTCGCCGGCGTTTTCGCCCCAGGAATAGGCTCCGCCGGTTTCCGAAACCAGCGTGCCGAAGAAAGGATTGGCCAGGATATTGACCCAAGGGGCCGGAGTCATCTGCCCGGCTTGAAGGGTGATGACATACTCGTGCCCGTCGCGGGTAAAGCCACCAAGGCCATTCTCGAAGATCAGCTCCCGCGGCGGGAGGGGCCGGGGTGAATCGGGCCGCGGGGAGCGGGTGGGGGCCAGCGCCGGGACCAAGGGTTCCATGACGATGCGCTGTTCCAGTTGCTCCGCCAGGGTGCCACTTTCGTCGTCCAGGACAATCCGCGCCACGGATTGCAGCAGCACGCGATCGTCATGGGGGATTTGTTCGAGGCGGCGGACGAAAATGCCTCCGGGCTTGTCCAGCATTTGCGCCTCGATTCCCGATGCGATGAGGCTGGTGATTTGGTCGTGCAAGGACTGGCGGTAAACCGAGACATCCTCGTTCAAAATGACCAGCTCAACCGCGAGCCCCTTCATGCGCCAATAGGAGTGCGCCCGGATCAGTTGGCGGACGAGCTCGATCTTGTCCACGTCGCTGATGTGAACCAGCACGATGGGCGCGTCGCCCGAGATGCCGTAGCTCCAAAGGCCGCTTTGACCGCGCCGGTTGTTGCGCAACACTCCGGGATTGGCCCGGCGGGTGGGATCGGCATAAATCAACGCGCTGGCCAACTGGCCGTAGATTTGGGCTTCGCCCTCCGTGGCGTTGAGCTGGCGCAAAATGACCTGGCTGTGAGTCCACGCCAGGTCGAAGGCGCGGTCCGCCATGCGGGAAACCTGATATTTTTCCACCTGCGCCAGCGCGGATTCCCGGCTTTCCGCCACGCCCGTAACGAGGTCCACGATGGCGGTCTCATGGGGGGCGAGCGAGACCGTCCGCCGCAGCGAAACCACGGGATCGAGGACGGAACCGACGGTGTTGGACAAGGGCGCGAGGTCCTGCATGGCGGCGGGATTGGCCAGGGTTCCGCCGCGACCGACAAATCGGAAGCGATCGGTTTCACAGGAGATTTCACCCTGTTCGCCACCCTGACCTATCATCAGGTGCAGCAACCACGGCGGCTTGTCCTCCGGCGCGCTGGCGCGGCGGGTGCAGAGCAGGGCGGAAGATTTTGGCGCGAATTCCGTTTGCACGAACAAATTGCTGAAAGCGGGGTGGGCCGCGTCCGCGGCCGGAGTCGCGAGCACCACTTCCGCGTAGCTGGTCAGTTCGATGACGCGCGCCACGGGCGAGCGGTTGGTGACGGTGATGCGCCGCAGCTCCACGTCGTCTTCCGGGGACACGCTGATCTCGGTGTGAATTTCGAGGCCGGCATGATGGTGCCGAAATTCCGCGCGCGCCTGGGTGAAGATGGCTTCGTAGCCTTTGGTTGCACGCAGCGAGGGTTGGTGCGCGGCCGACCAGAAATCCCCCGTGGCCAGATCACGCAGGTACACGAACGCGCCCCAGCAATCGCGCGTGGCATCTTCGCGCCAGCGGGTGACCGCGAGGTCGCGCCAGCGACTGTAGCCGCCGCCGGCGCTGCTGATGACGACATGGTAGCGGCCGTTCGACAAGAGATGAACGGCAGGGGCCGGGGAGGCGGGATTCGTGAAAACGCGCATGACGCTTTCGCTTTCGCCGGACGGCGTCCGCGCCGCCTCCAGGCCCAGATCTCCGGCGAACACGCTCGCCGCAACCTTGGGCAAGCGCTCCTGCAACAGCAAATCCGCGGCCTTGAGCATCGGGCAGGCCATAAAGCGCCGCTGCATGGGGTAGTCCCGCAAGACATTGACCAGGGCCAGCAGGCTCATCCCCTGGTGATGCGCGAGAAAGGACCGGACGGTTACACTGGTTTCGCCGGGCGGGAGGCGCGTCGAGGTGTAATCCACCGCTTCATGGAAACCGTAGGCTCCGGCGCGTCCCTCGGCTTCAAGCTGTTGCAGATTTTTGCAGGCATCGGCCGGAGCCACCAGCAGCGCCAGGGCGCTGGCATAAGGAGCAATCACCAAGTCCTCGGCCAATCCACGCTTGAAGCCCAGGCCCGGAACGCCGAAGGCGCGGTATTGGTAGTTCAACTGCACATCCGTGCGGTTGTAGCCCGATTCGGAAATGCCCCACGGCACCCCGCGCAATCGTCCATACTCGATTTGCCGCTGCACCGCGGCCTGGCAGGTGTGGTCGAGCAAAGTGTTCTCATAGTTGGGCATGACCAGCAACGGCATCAGGTATTCGAACATCGAGCCGCTCCACGAAACCAGGATCGGCTCGCCCCGCGAGGCGACGAGCAGCCGGCCCATCGAGAACCAGTGATCCTGCGGGACCTGGCCCAGGGCGATGGCGACGTAGCTGCACAAGCGCGCCTCCGAGGCCAGCAGATCGTAGAAGCTGGCGTCGCGCCGGTGTTCGGAAACGTTGTAGCCGACGGAAAACAAATCCCGCGCCGGATCGAACAGAAAGGTGAAATCCATCGCGGCCAATTCGTCGCATTGCACGGTCAAGGTTTCCAGCGCGCGCAAGCGTTGTTGCGCGTGGTTACCGGCTTCACGCAGGCAGCGCAGGAGTTCAGTGAGTTGTAGTCGTTCTTCGTTCGTGGAAGGGAGCAGTCCGATGGTCCGGTCCTGCAAGACCGTTTCGATCAGCGGACAGAACAATTGCTCAAACTTTGCGAGCTCGCGCAGGGTGGGGGCGCGGTCGAGTTGGGCGAGCTTCTCCTTGAGTTGGGCATCCATCGAAGCAACTGGGCCTTTATCTGCTTTGATGAGAAGGGTGGTGGGGTTTGAAGCATCCCCGCGCCGTAGGCTGCCGACGGAGGCCGGCAACGCCAGCCAGGGCGCGAGGAAAAGCATTTCCTCCCGGTGTTCTTCGCAATTCCGCCGCAGGATTTGCGTCCATGCTTTTATTTCGTCATTTTCATTCATCAACGAACCGGCAATCGCAGCGATTTGGCTCAAAACACTCTCCATCAAAGCGAATGCCGCACTTAAACTGAAAGGTGCATTCTCCAAGTCAGCGTCAAGTTTTGCCAGTTCACGATTTTCCGGGACCAGGTCCTGGAGAACCCTCACCGAGTCGCGCAAGCCGGCAAAGATCTGCGGGGAAAAGACCTTTTCGTCCGGCAATTCGCGCAACCCGGAATTGAGCGTCAGCAAGTGGCCGGCCAGGTTGCCGCTGTCCACGCTCGACACATAACGCGGGAGGAGCGGCTGGAGGGTGCGGGTGTCATACCAGTTATAAAAGTGCCCAAGGTACCGCTCGAGTCGCTGCATGGTGCCGAAAGTGTATTGCGTGCGTCGAATCAACGCTCCCGCGGAAATATATCCAAAATCGAGGGCGGCCAGATTGGCCAGCAGCGCCAGGCCCATGTTGGTGGGCGAGGTTCGCGCGGCGATCCTCGGTGCGGGGACTTCCTGAAAGTTGTCCGGAGGCAGCCAATTTTCCTGCGCAGTGACAAAAGTGTCAAAAAAATGCCAGGTCTTGCGGGCGGTACGCCTGAGAAACATCAATTGTTCCGCCGTTAAATCCGGGGTTTCAGATTCGATGGGCTGGCTAATCCACCAGGCAATCCACGGAGCAGCGAACCAGATACCCAGCATCGGCAGGGCGAGAGGCAGTAGGGCCGGCTGCATGATGGCCAGGAAAACCCCCACGGCCCACGCGACGACCGGTGCGATCCACATGGTCGAATAAAAACCCACGAGGTCGGCGCGCATGGTCCGCTCGGAATCGCTCGACGTTTGCCATTCGAGGAGCCGCTTGTGCGTCACCAACAGGCGCAGCAGCGTCCGCCCGATTGCATCCAGGCTGATAAAGGCGTCGTAGGGCAGAAAGGCCAGGGTGAGAAAGATCTGGCCCAGTTGCCGGCCTCCCGACGCCATGACTCCCCGCAGATGCATGACCCACGGCAAATCAGCCGGCTTGCCAAAGGCATTGAACAGCGCCGACAGCAACCCCGGAAGCGCGATGAGGGACAGCACCAGCAATAATCCACGGCCGCCGAGTCCTGGAAACAGCAGCCAATCGCCCAGCAGCAAAAGCATCAGCGCGGCGGGAACGAGACTGCGCCTGAGGTTGTCGAAAATCTTCCACTGGGAAAGCGCGGACAGAGGATTGGCGATGCGACGGGCGTCGGAACCGGGCACCCGCGGCAGCAGCCATTGGGTGATCTGCCAATCGCCCCGAATCCAGCGGTGACGGCGGTCGATGTCCACATTGTAGCGGGAGGGAAATTCCTCGTAGAATTCCACGTCGCAGACCAGCGCGGAGCGGGCATGGCACGATTCCAACAAGTCGTGGCTGAGCACGGTGTTCTCCGGGAACCGGCCGTGCATAGCCCGCTGGAAGGCATCCACGTCATAAATTCCCTTCCCAATAAACGAACCCTCGCGGAATACATCCTGGTACACATCGGACACTTCCCGCGTGTAAGGATCAATGCCCACGTCGCCCGCAAACAGCCGGACGAACCAGGAGCGCCGGGCGCTCGGCAGGCTCACGCCCACGCGCGGCTGCAGAATGCCGTAGCCTTCGGCGACGATCCCGCGCGCGGCATCGAATTCCGGGCGGTTCAAGGGATGGGCCATGGTGCCCGCGAGCTGGCGGGCCGCATCGCGCGGCAATTGGGTATCGGTGTCGAGCGTGATGACATACTTGATCAAGGGGAGAATCGCGGTCACTCCGACAATTTCAGAAAAGCAATTGCGGCTGCCACCCCGCAGCAGGGCGTTAAACTCCGCGAGCTTGCCCCGCTTGCGCTCGTAACCCATCCACAAGCCCTCTCCGGCGTTCCAGCGGCGCGGGCGGTGAAGCAGGAAGAAAAGATCCGGGCGCTCGGACAAGTATTTGCGGCTGAGCATCTCGATGCCGGCCCGCGCCCGCTGGAGCAAGACCTGGTCGCCGGGCATGATTTCCTCCGGTGAGTCACGGAAGTCGGTCAGCAAA
>JBEKZN010000169.1:0-4657 GCA_049509815.1 Opitutales bacterium | reverse complement strand
GGGGCGCCGGAGACGGTGGGCAGGTTGAGTTCCGCCGGGAGCGGGCCGGTGCCGTGGCCGATGTCCACCGCGAGACCGGGCGCATAGACAAAGCGGGAGCCGAGGAGTGACAGCAGCCAGCCCACGAGCAGGACGTTGAGCCACGGCACGACCTCCAGCCGCAAATCCGGCCGGCGCACGTGGCGAATCAAGCCCAGGGGACTGGTGAGCGACATGGAGGAAAAGAATTAGCCGGCCGATTTGGGAGTGGGCGCGGCTTCCGGCTGAGCGGCCGAGCCGGGCAGGTCGGTGAGGAGAAACACGAGGATGTCGTTGCCGACCCACTCCATGTCGTGGACGAGGGCGCGGACGCGTCCGTAGAGGAAATGGTGCGCGAGGTAGGCCATGATGGCGATGGCGAGACCGGTGGCGGTGGTGATGAGGGCGGAGGAGATGTCGCCGGAAAAATCCTTGGAGTTGGCGTAGGGGCCCATGACTTGCATGGCTTGGAAGGATTGCCACAGCGCGGTGACGGTGCCGAGCAGGCCGATCAAAGGGGCGACTTTGGCGATGACGGCGATGGTGCCGAGGCGCCGTTCGAGCGCGGGAATTTCCACCAGGGCGGAGGCCTGGATGGCGCCGCGCAGGCGGGCTTCGTCCTCGCGGTGGTGCAGGAGGGCGGCCTTGACGACGGCGGCGACGGGACCGGGGGTTTCCTCGCAAACGGTCAGGGCCTCGAGGAGGCGGCGCTTGCGGACGAGGCTTTTGATGCCTTCGACGAAATCGGCGGTGCGGATCTGGCCCTTATGGAGGTAAAGGGTGCGTTCGAGAAAGAACACAAATCCGAGCAGGCTGAGCACGAGCAGGGGCCACATGAGGGGCCCGCCGCGTTCAATCAGCGTGAGGTCGAATAGCTTCATCGGAGGGGCGTGAAAACCGCGGGCGTGGTGCTGGGATGGAACGCCGGAGCGGTTCGTAAAGTTCCGAAACTAGGCAGTTGGGCGGGCCAAGGCAAGGCCGGGCGCAAGGTTTGGGCGGGTTGCAAAAAGGCCGCGGGCGCCAAATCTGCTCGCCGCCGGCGCGAGGGCGTGCCTTTGTGGGCAACCGCCATGGAACACCCGTTTCTCGATCCCGCGTTCACGCCCGAATGGAGCAAGCTCACGGCCGGGTCCGTTGAGCCGGACATCGCCGCGGCTTTGGCGGAATCGCAGTGGCGGCTGGACGCCGTGGCAGGGCAGGATTTGGCGAAGCTGACGTTTGCGAGCGTGCTGGGCGCGCTGGATGATTCGACGGAGACGCTCGACCGCGCGTGGAACCGCGTGGGGCATCTGGACGCGGTGCGCAACGCGCCGGCGCTGCGCGCGGCGTACAACGCAATGCTGCCAAAGGTGACGGAGTTTTACACGCGCATCAGCCTGAACGAAAATTTGTGGAAGGTGCTGCGCGCGTACGCGGCGACGCCGGAAGCGCGCGGGCTGCACGGGGTGCGGCGCCGGCACCTGGAGGAGACGATGGAGAGTTTCCGCGAATGCGGCGCGGACCTTTCGCCGGAGGGCAAGCGCGAGTTGGAGCGGATCAACGCGGAACTGGCCGCCGCGACGCAGAAGTTCTCCGAAAACGTGCTCGATGCCACCAATGCGTGGGAGCTAATCGTGACCGAGGAGGCGCGGCTGACGGGCCTGCCGGAGAGCGCGCGGACGGCCGCGCGCGAAAGTTTTCTGCAAAAGCACCCGAAAGCGGCGGGCGGATCCGGCTGGCGCTTCACGCTGCACGCGCCGTCGTACCTGCCGTTGATGAAGTACGCGCACGACGGCGAGCTGCGGCGCCAGGCGTGGGAGGCCAGCGCGAGCGTGGGCCGGCGCGCGCCGCACGACAACACGGCGCTGACGCTCAAAATCATCGAGCTGCGCCAGGCGAAAGGCCGGCTGCTGGGGCACTCGCATTTTCCGGATTTGGTGCTGCGGCGGCGCATGGCCAAAAACGGCGCCTCGGCGCTGGCGTTCATCGAGCGCATGCACACGCAGATCACGACGGCCTTCGCCCGCGAACAGCACGAGCTGGAGGCGTTCAAGGGGGCGAGTGCCGGCCAGCCCACGGGTCCGCTCGAGCCATGGGAGGCGGGCTATTGGGCGGAGCGGCGCCGGCAGGCGGAGTTTGATTTCGACGAGGAAGAGCTGCGGCCGTACTTCCCGATTGACGGGGTGCTGGGCGGGATGTTCCGCCTGGCGGAGACGCTGTTCGGGGTGAAGCTGACGGAGAAAGTGACGATTTGCATCGAGCCCGGCAGCCAGCGCCAGGCGCCGGAGGGCTTGGTCGAAGTCTGGCATCCGGACGTGAAATTTTATGAGATGCACGACGAGGACGGCCGGCACCTGGGCTCGTTCTACGCGGACTGGCATCCGCGCGAGGAAAAGCGCGGCGGCGCGTGGATGCACGACCTGGAGACGGGCGGGCCGCGGGCGGACGGGCGCTTTGCGCCGCACCTGGGCTTTATCGCGGGCAACCTGACCGCGCCGACGGCGGGACACCCGGCGCTGCTGATGCACGACGAGGTGAACACGATTTTCCACGAGTTCGGCCACCTGATCCACCATCTCTTCGGCGAAGTGGAGATCAAGGCGCTCAACGGCGTGCACGTGGCGTGGGACTTTGTCGAGCTGCCGTCGCAAATCCTGGAGAACTGGATCTGGGAGCGGTCGGGGCTGGATTTTTTTGCGCGGCATTTCGAGACCGGCGCGCCCATCCCGGACGCGCTGTTCCGCAAGATGCACGCGGCGCGCAATTACCTGGCGGCGAGTGCGCTGATGCGGCAACTGGCGTTTGGGAAAATGGACTTGGAACTGCACTTGCACGCGGAAGAACTGGTGGCGTCGCCGCCGCAGGACCTGGAGGCGTGGCTGCGGGCGCGGCTGGCCGCGTACACCGCACGCTTCAAGACGGAGCCGCCGACGATTGCCGCGAAGTTCACGCATCTGTTCGCCAATCCGGTGGGCTACGCGGCGGGTTATTATTCCTACCTGTGGGCGGAGGTGCTGGATGCGGACGCCTTCACGCGGTTCCAGCGCGAGGGCGTGCTTAACCCCAAAACGGGCAAAGACTTCCGCAATAAAATCCTCGCCAAGGGCAACAGCGCGCCGCCGGAGGAGTTGTTCCGCGATTTCCTGGGCCGCGACCCGGAGCCGGCGGCGCTCCTGGCGCGCTGCGGCTTGGGCTAGGGCGAGAGGCGCCGGTGCGTTCCCGGAACGAAACATGGCACTGCCTCAGTTAGGGTGCGGGGAAATGGAGGCGAAGCTAATACCGGGCGGGCAAACGGACATCATCCGCAGTAAACTGGCGTCAAAAAGGATGAAGGTTATCGGCAATGGTAAGCTGATTGGCCACGTCGTTTGGGAATGGGTTTTGTGTGCTACCAGAGTTTCAGTATCTTCCGGGCGCGTTCCAAGTCGCCGGCGGGGCCGTTTATCGTAATCGAATCGGGGAAGTGTGGGTTAATCATCACGGTTAAAATCCCGTGACTTGTCAGCTTGTTCTGCTGTGCGGTTACAAACTTCCAGCAATCCTGCTGGGTTATCCCTTCCGGCAGGCTAAAGGTGACGTTCTTGTTTTCCGCACTCACTTCCTTCCTCTCCCTCCGGCCTTCCCGCCCATCCTCGCTATCTCTCGGCGTCTCTCCGGCGTCAGCGCAGCCGCACGAGCCTTCCCGCCCTTACGTCCTCCTAATCGTCCCAGCGCGACGGCTGCGGGGTTCTTACGGGGCTTGTCCAGTCTCTCCAGACTGGTCTTGAGCACGGCAAAGGCTGATTGGCTGGAATCCATCCGCAAAGCTTATCCGATTAAGCTAAAAGCGCAAGGGGGAATCGTCCCCTACTTGGAAAGTTTAAGGCTCAACTGGTCAACAATTTGCTTGGCGGCTGCGACCAATCCCTCCCGCATTGTCCGGTCGGCGATTGACCCTTGACGACCACCGTAGCCGTTCTGCCAGTTGATAGCGGCGATGGTCTGGCCTGTCTTGGTTTGAACTATCCGCACGGAGGCTGCCTCCGGCAATCCATCGTAAGCTCCGGCGGATTTGACGATGAGGAGGGTATCAATCCCTTGGTTGGAAAGCTCCTTGAGCGTGACGGGTGACGTAAAGCTAAACTCGTTCATGTTGTCATTGCCCACGGCTGACCCGATGTCCACGGAATCTACGGTGTCAAATCCGCGCTGGAAAAGCTCTACGCCGATGGCATCGGCCAATACGCCACCACCGGGAGCCAGTCCGATTTTACCAGCAGGGATTTGCCCATCTATCCGTGACGACATGGAGACGGACGGCCCGGCACAACCGCCCAAAATTAGAGCGGAGATGGCAAAGAGGATGGATTTTGCTGCGTTCATATTTGCTTTTTTATTCTTTCGTGATATTGGATTGATTGCGTGAGCATCCTACTGCCAATTATCTTAATTCTTCTAGTTTTACTTTTGCTAGTCGCATTGGCACTGGGTGTTTGTGTGCTCATCTTATTTTTTCGTGACATCTATCCCCGCAATAATGGCGGTAACAACGGCAACGAACAAAGTTATTACCGCTATAATCACAAGCCGGTCGGCGAATCGAAGGTTTAACTTCGCCACCTTGTCTTGTTCAGACGATATTCTTGCCAAAAGTGTGCAGGCTTTGGCAATCGTTTTAGCG
>JBEKZN010000168.1:0-6574 GCA_049509815.1 Opitutales bacterium | reverse complement strand
CGAGAGGGGGGTGGGAATTTTGGGGGATGGGCGAAAGGGAGCGGGTGGGCACATCAAGGCCGAGCGGAATTGATTCGACGGGCGGGTGGTCGCGCAGGCCAAGGCGCTTCCAATGGTCGAGGAGTTCATCGCGCGAGGCGTGGGAGATGGCGGCGATGCCGTCGAAGGTGGCGAGTTCGCGCAGGTAGGCGGGGAAGCGGTTGACGCTGGCAGGCGGGGAGAGTTCGGGAAAACGCAGGACGACAGCATCGTAAAAAATGGCTGCGGTTGGGCCGTGGAGATGGGCGCGGAGATCGCGATAAGCGGCAAAGGTTTTGTGGTTGAAGATTTCCGGCGCAAGCAGGGGTGTGTGGCGAAGGGAAGGCCAGCGGGGTTCCTTGACGCGGCCAAGGCGCCCGCGGAGCTTTTGGGCGACGGTCCAGACTTCGCCGCGGCGACGGCCGGGACTCTTGGCAGCGGCGGGGGAGAGATGGGAAAGTTCGGTGGCGTCGGGCGAGCGCCAGCGGCAGGCGTAGCGGTCGAAGATGAGCGGCACGGGGGCGTGGCCGGTGGCGGACAACTGGGCAAAGAGTTCGCGGCAGACGCGCTGGATGCCGGTTTGGGCCGGACAATGCGCAGTGTGCGAGAGGTCGAGGGTGATGGGCACAGGAGACGGGCAATTTGTCCGGGGGTTCAACACTAAAGGGGAAGTCGCCGGTGGGGCAAGCGGGGGGATAGAATTTCAGCCGTGCCAGAGTCTTTTCAAGAGACGCGCAGCACGGGCGGCCAGTGCTTCACCACCGCCGCGCACTTTTTCAACCATTTCATCGAAGGTTGGCTCCGATCGCGGCAGGCCTTTTCTTTTTCGTTTTCGATGCGGAAAGAGATCTTGATGGCGGCCAATCGCGACAAAGCGAATTTCGGCGCGGTGCGAGTGATAGATGATCAAGTTATCGCTGGAGCCGGAAAGATGAAACTCGCGGAATCCCTGCCAGTTGTCCGTCAGCGGATGATCCAACCATTCCGGGGGCAGCGGTTCACCACGGATAAAATAGGCGGCTGCTTCAAAAACTTCACCAGGCTCGATTTTTCCGGCGCGGACCGCGCGAGCGAAGCCTTGGTCAAACCGAGGAGTGAAAACTATTTGGATTTTTTGAGGCACGATTCGAGATGGGCCTCGACTTCCGCGATGGTGGAGCAGCGGGCGGTGAAGCGCCGTTGCCTGGCTTCCCGGATGGCGGCTCGGCCATACGCGGTGGCCCGGGTCTTGTCGAACAGACGCGGGTCGGAGTCGTTTTGGCGTGGCCGTGCAACCGTTTTCACACTCCACAGCATAGGGTCGGCCAGAAACACTGTCAACGCTTGCTGGCGCAAGGGCCGGTGCGGGCATGGGAGATTTGTTCATGCATGCCATTTTCCGGCACGCAGGTACAATTAGAAATGAAAAAGCGCCACGTTGCCTTGACCCATGTTTTTAAACCGATTTTTAGCGGGTTTGCCGATAATAGCCGTTTTTTCAATTGGGGATTGTCCAGGGCGGGTTGTTGCGGCGCAGCTCTTCGGCGGCGATGATTTCGGCGATGTGCCAGCCGTCGGCGTCGTCGATGTCCCAGGATTCGAGGCGGGGGGTTTCGAAGAGGAAGGGTTTTTGGCCGATGCGGGCACGGGTGGCGGCGAAGCTTTCAGGAGTGAAGAGGTAGAGGTTGGAGTTTTCCTCCAGGTAGGGCGGGAGATCCTGGGTGCGGAGGAGATTTTGGGGGTCGTGGTTAACGGGGGTGGTGTCGGCGTGGTAGAAGCGGGCCTGGTGGCGGTTGACGGTGAAGAGGCTGTCGGCTTTGCCGGTGAGGCGGGCGGCCTTAAAGGCGGTGATGGCGGTGCGAATAGTGGTGGCGCGCAGGAGGGGATTGGTTGCGTGAGTCATCAAGTAGAGGTCGGATGGGAGCGGGCGTCGGTGTTGATGACGATCTGGGAGATTTCGGGCAGGGCGGTGAGGGTGCGCAGAATCCAGTCAAAGAGGGGAAAGCCGGCGAGGGGCTTGAAGTTTTTGCCGGGGACGCGGGCGCTGTGGGCCTTAATGGGCAGGAGGGCGACGATGCGCATGGAGTGGGTTAAAGGGTTGAAGGGTTAAAGGGTGGAATGGGTGGAGGGAGGGTTTAGGCGGGGTGAAGCGGCGTTTTTGTTTTTCAGAAAAATTTTAGCGCAGAGGACAGGAAGAGGGCAAAGGTCAAAAATGCTTATCACCAGGGAGGTTGATGGACACCGCTATTTAATTGGGAAAAAGAAGGAAACGACTTCACGGGCGCGAAAAATAGCGCGAATGCTGTTCATCAGTCCAACCACGGAGATCGCGGGACCAGAGGCGGAATTGCCAGAGGCGCCACCAGGCCAGCTCGGCGAGGTGGGCGACAAGGTGCGGGGTGTCCTCGAGCAGGCCGAGGCGGGCGCGGACTTCGTGCTTGGCGAGGCCGCGGGCCCATTTGCGCGACCAGCGTCCGGTGTGGCGATGGGAAACGAGGAGGGATTCACGCTGCACGGTGACCCGGCGGGTGCGGGACTTGGTGGCGGGGTGGTCGCGAGTGGCGGCAAGGGTCCGGTCGAGAAAGTGGAAGGGCCGGTTGCGGCCCACGCGCAGCCAGTATTCGTAATCGAGGGCGAGGTGGAGGCGTTCGTCGAGCGGGCCGAATTGTTCGAAAACGGAACGGCGAAAAAAGACGGCGGGCTGGCAGAGGAAGCAAAGGTCGGCCAGGCGCGCGTAGTTCCAAGGCTCGACGGGGTAGGGGCCGAGGAGGAGGCCGGATTCGTCCACGATGTCGGCGCGGCCATAGACGACGGCAGGAGCGGCGGGGGCGGCGAACGCGGCCAGCACGGCGGCGAGCGCGCCGCGGCGGTAGAAGTCGTCGGCATTGATCCAGGCGATGACATCGCCGCGGGCTTCGCGGAGACCGCGGTTGACGGCGGCGGCCTGGCCCGAGTCCGGTTCGCTGATCCAACGCGGATGCAGCGGATGGGCGCGCAGATGAGGGATGGTTTCATCGGTGCTGCCAGCGTCATAAACCAAGGTTTCGAAGGAGCCGGGGGGAAGGCTTTGCGCAGCGATGCCGTCCAGGCACGTTTGGATAAAACGCCCTTGATTATACGATGGTATGATGAAAGAGACGAGCATGAGGGCCGTCAGTCGTTGATGCGGCGGAGGGTGTCGAGGAAGGCGCGGGCAGTGAATTGGGCGAGGAAAGCGCGAATGGGTTCGCGACGGGCGGCCCAGAGGGCGGCGAAGTCGAGCGAGGCGAGCCGGGCGGGGACGCCAGGCCAGTCGGAGTCATTGACGATGAGGCCGAAATCCACCTGTTGCACGACTTCGGCAAGCCAGGTGCGGGCAGGGACGACGGGCAGGCAGCCGTGGCAGAGGGCGTCGATGACACGGGCGGAGGAAATCATGGCGTAGAAGGCGGGGCTGTAGGGAAGCAGGACGCTGGCGGAGCGGTCGAGGGCGACGGCATATTCGTCATCGGGCAGGTAGCCGAAATGCAGGGTGGCGCCAGCGGCGGCGGCGTCCTGGCGGGCTTCGTCGATGAGGTTCGGCTCCCGATTTTTGGAATTCAAGCCGAGGAACCAGCGGGTGTTGGTGCCGGCGTGCTGCCGAAGCAGGCGTTGGACGATGGGCCAGCCGCGTTTGGGGTTGGTGACAATGTAACCGAAGTAGCTGCAGGGGTGGGGACGGTTGAGCAAATTCTCCGGCGCAGGCAGAGTGTCGAGTAGATCCGGGCGTAAGAGCGGGTGGGGAAGCAGTTTGGGCCAGGAGCCGAGAATGGGGGAGAGATGGCGCAGGAGGGCGGGGCTGTCAGAAGTCAGGTGAACGCGGGCGGCGTGTTCGGGCAAGGATTGCCGTAGGCGAGCCAGCAGGTGGGCGTGGCGGGCGAAGCGGATTTGCCCGTTGGGACTTTCGAAGTGCAGGGGCAGGTAGAATTGATTGCACCACAAGTGATGGCGCGGAGAGAGGCGGGAGGAATTCAGGAAGGCCCAGAGGTAGAGGAGGTCGCCGGTGGGAAGGTAAAAATAGGCATCGCTGGACGGCAGCAGCCAGCGGTCAAGGGTCCGGAGGATGCCGAAGGCGGAGAGGAAGCTTTTCAGCGCGACAGTGGTGCGCCGACACAGGCGATGGGCGCGGCGGGGAAACTGCGGGTCGGGGATGAAGGTGCGGATGGCGGGGCGGGCGGGATGATGAAAAAATGGCAGGCGGTCTGCTGGATGAGGGTCTTCCGTGCCGGTGATATGAATAAACATCCAGCCGCGCCGGACGCACTCTTCAGCAAGGCGTTGGGCGAGGTTGCGGTAGTGGCCGAAGTGGTCGTGGTAGGACGGATCGAGGAGGTAGAAGCGCACCGGGGTGGACGCGCGCGCGCGCCAGAGGCGGCGGGCGAGGATGAGGGAAGGTGCGATCCAGCGAAAGATGGGGCGGACACGTTTGATCCACGCGAGAATCCAGGCCCAAAATTCACGGAGCAGGCGGACCAAGGCGCGACGGGTGCGGCGGAAGAAGCGAAGGGTGTGGCGCCCAAGGTTGTCCAGCCGTTGCAACAGAGTGAGGGAGTCTTGGGGCATTGAGGGCAGGAAGCGGAGAGCAGGGAAAGGTTGAAGGGTTGAAAGGGTGAAGAGTTAAATAGTTGAAGTGGTGAAGGGTTGAAGCGAGGTGGGTAATTTGCGGCTGATTCAGTCACTCTGCACAGGTATTAAAACAACACCTATTCGGAGGCGCGGACGAGGGTGTCGAGGCAGGTTCTAGCGGTAAAAGAGGAGAGGAAATCGCGCACGCGGGCCTGTCTTTGGGCCCAGAGCGAGGGCAGGTCAAGGTTGGCGAGGCGAGCGGGCACGCCGGGCCAATCGCCTTCGGCGACGACGAGGCCGTAGCCGAGCTGTTGGACAACTTCGGCGAGCCAGGTGCCGACGGGGACGACGGGGAGACAGGCGTGGCGAAGGGCATCGATGAGCTTGCCTGAGGATATGAGGGTGTAAGGAGCGGCGGTGTAAGGCAAAAGAAGACAGGAGCAACTGGCGAGGGCGGCGGAGTATTGGACTTCGGTCCAGAAACCGACGTGCAATTCGGCGCCGGCAGAGGAGGCGGTTTGGCGGGCTACGTCGAGGAGCGCGGGTTCACCGCGTTTGAGGTTGAGGGCGAGCAGCCAGCGGGTTTTTTGGCCGGCATGTTCGCGCAAGTATTGGAGAACGATGGGCCAGCCATGCTTGGGGGTGAGGTAGCCGAAGTAGCCGCAGGGATGGGGACGGTTGGCGAGGTCGGCGGGTGCGGGCAAGGACGCGAGGTCGGAGGAAGCGAGCAAGGGCGGCTGAATTTCGGCGAGTTGACGGCCAAGCACAGGGGTCAGCAAGCGGCGCAGGGCGGGGCTGTCGGTGCAAAGACGGAAACGGGCGGAGGAGTCTTTGGAGGTTTCGAGCACGCGGGCGAGGAGGCGGGTGTGGCGGGCGAAACGGGTTTGAACTGAGGGAAGCTGGAAGTTGGATGGGAGGCTGAATTGGAAGACGGCAAGGTGCTGGCGTGGGCCGAGCGGGGCGCGGCGCAATTGACTCCATGGGTGGAGGATGTCGCCGGTGTAAAAGAAGAAGTAAGATTCGCCGGTGGAAAAGAGATCGCGGTCGAGGTCGAGCACGGCGCCGAGTTCCCAGGTAAAATGCCCGCGGACGGTGCGGGTGGAGGCGCGCACTTGTGACTGATTGGAAAATTCCGGCTCGGAGTGGAGGAAGCGAAGGGCGAGACGGCCATGGTCGTGAAAGAGCGGGATGCGGTTGTCCGCGGGAGTTTGATCGAAAGGGCCGGTGAGGTGGATGAACGGCCAGCCGCGGGCGGCGCATTCAGCGGCGAGAGCGCGGGCGACGCACGCGTAGTGGCCAACGGCGGGTTCGTAGGCCGGGTCCACGAAATAGAAGCGCGGGGAATGGGGCGGCCGGCCGGCCATGCTTTGGAGGACGTTCGTGAGGGCGCGGATTTTTTTCGCCGCCGCCCGCCGCCAACGCCATTCACGGTATCTGGTCTGCAAGCTTGCGGGCATGAGGACTAGGCGAGCGGGGTTTGTTTGGCGAGGCCGAGCGGGAGGTATTGAGGATCCCAGCGGCCCCAAGGCATGCCGTTGGCGCCGGATTTGAAGTAAAATGCCGCGAGGCCGCGTTCGAGGAAATGGGGCGTGCGGCGAAAGTCGGCCATGATGGCGTCGTAGTCGGCGTAGTTGTCAGGGGTGGAGTCGGGCAGATTCCAGAGGCGGCGGACGGTGGAGGCGGAGTAGGCCCAGCCTTTGGACGGTTCGTGAAAAAAATCGGCGGGCGCGGCGGCGACGGTATGGAAATGCCAGCCGCCGGGGCGGGTGCGGGCCTCGAGGTGGGCGACGATCGACTGGACGGCGGCGAGTTCGTTGTGTTCCAGACTGGAACAGGAGACGACGGCGTCCACCTGAGCCTCGCCGAGCCAGGAGAGATCAAGGAGATCGGCCTGGGCGAGGAAGAGGCGGGGCGGGAAGTGAGGCGCGAAGACGTCGGCGAGGGGAGCTAAGGGCACATCGAGCGGGGGCGGGGTGCCGTAGGTTTGCTTTAG
>JBEKZN010000167.1:0-4674 GCA_049509815.1 Opitutales bacterium | reverse complement strand
TGGAACGGGCAAGATACCATACCTTTCGTTATTGTTGAAATATATTTCCTTTCACTTCCGCAGCGGCGCCAAAATGCACCCGTTGCTTCCGGCAAAAAAATTGTCTGTAGGCGGTGTTTTCAGGAGACGTGTGCGGGGGCGGGCTGGACGGGAACGGCGGGGGGCGTGAGGTCGGGGGCGAACGCTGCCGTATTGAATGAAGCGCATGGACAGCATTGCGAGTGCGCCGAGGGAGGTATTGTAGCGGTGGATGGCCCCGACCCAAACGCGGGTGCGCGAAAATCGTTTTTTTCCGCAAAAAGGCGGGCAAAACATTTGACAGACAATGGGCATTTCGTAACCGTTTTTTAGTAAACAACTTAATCTCAAAGCCCCGGCGACCGGCCGGATCCAGAGATGACCCCTTGCTCACGATTGTCCGCTCCGATGAAACCCTTGCTGTTTTTTCCCGCCTGGTTCGTGGTGCCTTGCCTGCTCGCTTTAGCGGGTTGCGCGACAGCGCCGGAGGCGACGACGGCCGCGAAGCCGGTGGCGCCGGCCACGCCAGCGACGCCGGTTCCGGCGGCAACCGCCTCGGCCCCCGCAGCCAATGCGACGGTTTCGGTGCCGCCTGCGCCAACGCCGCCCGCGCCGTTTTCGCCCGCGGTTTTGCCCGGCAGCGGGCTGGGGGAACATCCGTTCCTGTATGCCGGCGAGTGGAACTACCCGAAGAAAACCCAGTCGATCCTCATCGTTCGCGACGGCAAAATTGTTTGGTCGTATGAGATTGCGACGAACATTCCCGGACCCAACGGCACCAAAACGCTCCAGGAGTTCAGCGATGCGACCATGCTGTCGAACGGCAACGTGGTGTTCGCGCGCAAGACCGGGGCGGGCGAGGTGACGCCGGACAAAAAGCTGGTCTGGAACTACGACGCGCCGCCGGGCTTCGAGGTGCATACCATCCAGCCGATTGGCACCGACCGCGTGATGATTGTGCAAAATGGCAATCCGGCAAAATTGATGATCATCAACACCGTCACCGGCCAGACGGAGAAGGAGCTCGTGCTGCCGACGGGCAACCCGCAAAAGGCCCATAACCAATTCCGGGGCGTGCGCATGACGGCAGCGGGGACTTTCCTGGCGGCGCACATGGACAACGGCACGGTCAGCGAATACGACGCGGACGGGAAGCAAATCTGGTCGGCGGCGGTGCCGTCGCCGTGGGCGGCGGTGCGGTTGAAGAACGGGAACACGCTGGTGACGAGCAATCACAGTTTCATGCGCGAGATCAATCCGCAGGGCGAGACGGTCTGGGAGTTTTCACAAAAGGACGTGCCGGACATCAAGATTTTCGTGATCCAGGAGGCGGAGCGCCTGGCCAACGGCAACACGGTGTTTTGCAATTGGTGCCCCTACAATGTCAAGAATCCCAAGGACTGGCCCGGGACCGTGCAAGTGATCGAGGTGACGCCCGACAAGAAAGTTGTGTGGGCGCTGCGCTCGTGGGACGCGCCGGCCGACCTCGGCCCGGCCTCCATCATTCAACTGCTCGACGAGCCGGGCGTGCCGGAAAAGCCCGGCGATCAATTGCGATAATCGAAACGGCGAGATGGGGTGGCGATGGCCCCGGGGGTTGTTTCAGAATGCGGGGGCGGGCTTGACGGGAGCGGCGGGGGAGGGTTTCGTGAGGGCGGGGGCGAACGCCGCCGTTTTGAATGAAGCGCATGGACAGCATTTCGGTTGGGCCGGGGCGGGTATCGTGGCGGTGGATGGCGGGGCTGGCGCTGGGGGTGGGGTTGCTGACGCTGGCGACGTACGCGAATTCGTTCAGCGCGGGGCTGGTGCTGGACAACGGGGTGCTGATCGGGCAGGACCCGCGGCTGCAGGGTGCAAGCTGGGACAATGTGGAGCTGATTTTCACGCGGAATTATTGGTGGCCGTATCTGGAGAGCGATTTGTACCGGCCACTGACGACGCTGAGCTATTGGTTCAATTACTCGGTGCTGGGGAACGGGACGAACGTGGGGGGCTACCATGTGGTGAATTTTCTGCTGCACTGGGCGAACGCGTGGCTGGTGCTGGTGATCGTGCGGCGGCTGACGGGGCGGCTGGGGCTGGCGGGTTTGGCGGCGGCGTTGTTCGTGGTGCATCCGGTGAACGTGGAGTCGGTGACGAACATCGTGGGGCGGGCGGATTTGCTGGCGACGCTGTCGATTTTGTTCGGCGGGTGGTGTTACCTGCGGGCGGCGGTGGCGGTGGGATGGCGGAAGGCGGCGTGGATAAGCGGGATGGGGTTGAGCGCGCTGGTGGGGGTGTTGACGAAGGAGAGCGCGGTGATGATGTGCGCGTTTGTGCTGTTGTATGATTGGATCTGGCGGTGGCCGGCGCTGCCGGGGCGGACATGGGGTGAGAGGTTGCGCGCCGCGGCGCGGGAGTTTGGCTTGAAGGGGTATGTGGCGCTGGCGCCGGCGCTGGGTTTGTTGTGGGGGATCCGGCGGTGGATGACGTACAACACGCCGGTGTTCGACCAGCGGTTTGTCGATAATCCGATTGCGCATGCGGCGACGTGGATGGGGGGTTTTTTGACGGCGATGAAGGTGCTGGGGCGGTATTTGGGATTGCTGGCGTGGCCGCAGACGCTGTCGTGCGATTATTCGTACAACCAGATTCCGTTGTACGGTGAGGGCGGGGGTGCGTGGGAGGACGCGCAGTGCTGGCTGGGGCTGCTGACGGTGGCGGCGATTTTGTGGGCGGCGACGCGGTGGCGGCGGAGCAACCCGACGTTCGCGTGGGGGACGTGGTTTTTCTTCCTGATGCTGCTGCCGACGGCGAACGTGGTGATGCCGATCGGGAGCATCATGGCGGAGCGGTTTTTGTACCTGCCGTCAGCGGGATTTTGCGTGGTGGCGGCGCAGGGTTTGCTGTGGGCGGGCGGGGCGCTGGCGCAGCGGGTGGGCGAGGCGCGGTGGCGGACGGCGGCGGCGTGGGCGCTGCCGGTGCTGGCGGTTTTGGGGTTCGCGGCGCGGACGTACGCGCGCAACGCGGACTGGCACGACGAGCTTTCGCTGTGGAAGAGCGCGCTGGCGGCGGCGCCGGCGAGCTTCAAGACGCACAAGGGTTACGCGAACGCGCTGTGGGACGCGGGGCATGACGAGGCGGCGGCGGACGCGGCGATCGCGGAGGATGAAACGGCGCTAGCGATTTTGGAGCACCCTCCGCTGCCGCCGGAGCGGCAGGATAATACACTGTACCAGGATATGGGGTTGTATTACCGGCTGAAGGGGACGCTGCTGCAGCAGCGCGGCGAGGCGGCGGCGGCGCAGGGGTATTTTCTGAAGGCGGTGGCGGTGCTGGAGCAGGCGCGGGCGGTGGACCGGTGGGTGAACCAGGCGTCGCGGGAGAAATCGCTGCGCGCGGGGAAGCCGGAGGCGGAAATCCGCGACGTGGGCAATTACCGGGTGTACGTGCAACTGGGGATGGCGTACCTGCTGGCGGGCGAAAACGCGGAAGCGGAGCAGGCGGGGCGGTACATGCAGCATATCGCGCCGCAGGAGGCGACGGCGTATGTGATCACCGGGGCGGGGTGCTTCAACCAGGGCAAGCTGCCGGAGGCGGCGGCGGAGTTCATGGCGGCGCTGGTGCTGGAGCAAAACAACGCCGAGGCGTGGGACGACTTGCAGCGCTGCTTCACGGCGATGGGCGAGCCGACGGCGGTGACGCAGCGTAATGGCGGACACCAACTGGAAGGCAACAACCCGGTCGTGAGCAACGCGCTGAAGGGGGCGTTCGTTTTGCTGGTGCAGGCGTTCGAGGGGGCGAAGCGACCGGACGACGCGCAGAAGGTGCGCGACATCGCGGTGCAACAGTACCATTTCCCGGCGGAAATTTTTGACACGCCGGGAAAATGAACGTGGAAACCGCGGAAAAACCTAACGGCTCTTAGCAAGACGGCGCGAGAGAACCTCGGGGGCAAGCGAGGGGATCGGGGTGGAATGCCGTTCACGCCGGGCGGGCTTTTCGGGGCTGACCGAAAAGCGCCAGGTTTCCGAGGGCCGGTGATAGCGGCACGGCACGGCCTTTTCGGCAATTGATTGGGCGACGCGGCGGATATCGAATTGGGGCATAGCCGGAATCTGCCACAAGTCGAAACCTATTGCAAGCGGGGCAGCGAATCCGGACGACGATTGACGGTTTGTTTACGGTTGAAGCAGATTTTTAACGAACACGGGAGGATTTATGGCGAACCAGCGACGGCGCTGCGACCAGACGGCGACAAATCCGTGACGGGCGGTCACTGGCGCTTGAGGGTGTCGGGGGCGCGGGGGTCGAGGCCGGCGGTTTTGTGGTAGGTGCCGGTTTGTTTGTCGCGGACGTATTTGGTGAAGCCGGCTTTGGCGACGTGTTTTTCGGAGAGGAGTTTTTGGGTGTGGCCGGGGGTGTATTTGGTGGCGAGGTTGGGGGCCTGGTAAACGCGGCGCAGGGGGCGGCCGGTGTGGGGGTGGTGGGTGAGGGTGTCGGCGGACATGGGCTGCTCGATTTCGAGGAGTTCGCCGTCGGAGCCGTCGTCGAGGATTTCCTGGTAGAGGTAGATGGGCATGGGGTGGGCGGAATACGGAATTGAAAATTCAAGATTCAAGATTCAAGATTGAAGATTCAAAATGGAAGAAGTGAGGCAAAGAGGGAATTTTCCAC
>JBEKZN010000166.1:0-5837 GCA_049509815.1 Opitutales bacterium | reverse complement strand
GGTCAGCCTGCGGCTGCGGGTGCACGCCGGCTCGCTGATGGAGGACGAGGACCAGCGCGGGCTGGCGCATTACCTCGAGCACGCGGCGTTCAAGGGTTCGACGCATTTCGCGCCGGGCACGCTGATTGACGACTTGCAGCGGATGGGAATGGGGTTCGGCACGGACACCAACGGGCACACGAGTTTTGACGAGACCGTTTTCGCGCTCGATCCGCCCGCGAACAGCGGCAAGGAGCTGACCGACTGCCTCCAGATCATGCGCGACTACGCCGACGGGCTGCTGCTGCAGGAGGACCAGATTGACGCCGAGCGGGGCGTCATCCTGTCCGAGAAGCGCGACCGGGACAACGTGGGCTACCGGACGTTTGTGGCGAGCTGGGACTTTTACTTTCCGCAGGCCCTGCTGCCGCAGCGCGAGCCGATCGGGCTGCAGAGCGTGATCGAGGCGGCGCAGCGCGACCGCTTCGTGCGCTTTTACCAGGATTGGTACACGCCGGACCGGCTCACGCTGGTGGCGGTCGGGGACGTGAAGCCGGAGGACATGGCGGCGTTGATCACGCAGTATTTCGGCTCGCTGGCGCCGCGGGTCTCGCGCCCCAATCCGGACCTGGGGAATTTCACCACGCCGGGCTTCGCGGCGAAGTATTACCACGACGCGGAGGAGCCGGCGACGCAGATCGCGTTGATGGCGATTGCGCCATTTTCGCGCGGGCCGGACAACTCGGCGCGCCGCACGATGGAGCTGCGCCTGGACGCGGCGAATTTCATCCTGTCGCGCCGGCTGGAGCGGCTGTCGCGGCAGCCCAATTCGCCGATTTCCAAGGGCGACGCGGGAGATTTCACGTTCCTCGATGCGGTGGAGGCCTCGCTGATCGAAACGGAGTGCCAGCCGGGGCAGTGGCAGGCGGCGCTGGCGGCGACGGAGCAGGAATTGCGGCGCGCGCTGGAATACGGGTTCACGCCGGCGGAGGTGGACGAGGCGCGGGCGAGCCTGCTCAACGATTACCAGGAGGCGGCGCGCACGGCCGCCACGCGCCAGTCGCGCGATTTGTCCGACGAGGTGGTGGACAGTCTGGATGACAACCGGGTGTTCACGAGCCCGGCGGACGAACTGGCCTGGGCGCAGCCGCTGCTGGCGCAGTTGACGCCTGAGGAGTGCCTCGAGGCGTTGCAGGCGGCGTGGAGCAAGGGCGGCCGGCGGCTGTTTGTGAGCGGGAGCCTCGACATTCCGAACGCGGACGCGACGCTCGCCGCGGCCTACCAGCAGAGCGCGGCCGTCGCGCTGGAAAAACCCGCGGCGACCGGAACGGAAACTTTTGCGTACGCAGCGACGGGCACGCCCGGGCAGGTCGTCGAGCGCACGGAGCATCCCGAGCTGGGCATCACGCAATTGCGCTTCGCCAACAACGTGCGGGTGAATTTGAAGCGCACGGATTTCGAGGCGGGCAAGGTGCGGGTGCTGGTGCAGTTCGGCGGAGGCTCGCTGGATCTGCCGGCGGCACAGCCGGCGCTGGGGCTGGTCGCGGGCGCGGTGTTCACCGAAGGCGGGCTGGGCAAGCACAGCGCGGAGGATTTGGAGCGCCTGCTCGCGGGCAAGACCGTCGAGGCGGACTTTGCCGTGGACACGGATTTCTTCGACCTCGGCGGCGTGACCGACGCCACCGACCTGCCGCTGGAACTGGAATTGCTGCGCGCGTACCTGACCGACCCGGGCTACCGGCCGGAGGCGCTGGACGAGGCGCGGCGGCAGTTCCCCGAGCTTTACAATAGCCTGCATGAGGATGTCGAAGCGGTGCTGGGCAACGAGGTGACAAAATACCTGAGCGGCGGGGATTTCCGCTTCGGCGTGCCGCCACAGGCGCAGGCGATGGCGGTGACGATGGACGACGTGCGCGCGTGGCTGGCGCCGCAGCTGTCGCAAAGCTACCTGGAGATTTCACTGGTGGGCGACTTCGACCCGGCCCAGGCCGAGACGGCGCTGGCCGCGACGTTCGGGACCCTGCCGCCGCGCGCGCTGCAGCGCGCCAATTACGCCGCCGCGCTCACCGCGAAGTTCCCGACGCAGGACGCGGGCACGGAGAAGACCTTCACCGCCGAGACGGTGATCCCGAAGGCCATCGCGACGGTGTACTGGCCGACGTGCGACATGAGCGACATCACGCGGGTGCGCCAGCTCAGCGTGCTGGCGGACATCCTGGGCGACCGCCTGCGGGTGCAGATCCGCCAGGAGCTGGGCCAGGCCTACAGCCCGGAGGCGCGGAACGTCTCCAGCCAGGTGTATCCAAATTATGGATACTGCTTCGGCCTGTGCGAGGCCGACCCGGCGAAGGCGGCCGCGCTGGCCGACAAGATGCGCGCGATCGGGGCCGCGGCGGCGCAGAGCGGGGTGACGGCGGACGAGTTTGCGCGGGCCATCCAGCCGCTGCGCAAGTCGCTGACCGAGTACCTGCGCAACAACCAGTACTGGCTGCACCGGGTGGTGGCCGGCTCGCAGGCCTACCCGCAGCAACTGGAGTGGGCGCGCACGCTGCCGACCGCGTACGACAACATCACCGCGGACCAGGTGAGCGCGCTGGCGAAACAGTATCTGGGCGCGGACAAGATCGTGCAGGTGCTGGTGCTGCCGGTGCCGCCGGTGGTGACGCCGCTGAAGCCGGCGGGGCCGTAGCGCCGGCTACTTGTTCTGGAACGTGAGCACGAGGGTGGGCTGGGCGGGGTCGAGGAGGGGGTCGAGGTAGCCGGGGGTGGAGGCCGGCTGGGTCACGAAGCGGCTGCCATGGGTGTCCTGGAGGGCGGTGCCGAGGGAGTAAACAATGCCGCGGGCGGGGTCGTAGTGGAGGGGTTGTTCCTCGTAAGGATAAGCGGGAATGGTGGAGAGGTAATTGGGCACGAGCAGGGCGAGCGTGGGCGGGAGGATGCCGTGGTCCTGCCAGTAGCGGCGCAGGGCGAAGCCGGTGCGCAGGAGGCGGTCGTCGGCGACTTCGAGGTAGGGCTCCTGGAGGATTTTTGCCGAGGGCAGCGCCTGCCGGTAAAAGTACCGGCCGCCGGAGTTGGGCGCGGAGTAGTCAGCCAGCCGGGTGAGAAAACTGTCGTGGGCGGAGGGCCGCAGGTGTTCGCCGTCGAGGGCCTGGGTGTTGATGGCGGAATAGGGGCCGTCGAGGGCCTGGCGCCAGGCGCGGTAAAAGTCGGCGAGCTGGTGGCGGGTGGCGTTGGGCTTGACGGTGAGGTGCAGCCAGAGAGCCTTGAGGTAGCCGAGCGGGCCGGCGTTGAGGGTGTCGGGGGCGAAGAGCGCGGCGCGGCTTTCTTCCGCGGCCAATTCCGCGATGGTGTACTGGTATTCCACGGCCAGGCTGCGCTGGAAGGCCGCGGTGGTGGGAGTGTTGTCGGAATAGGCGGCGGTGATGATGATTTGCTGGGCCATGGGCAGGCCGGGGGCGTTCAGCAGGTCGCGCGCGCAGGTGGCGGAAAAATCGTAGATGGTGTGGGCGAGCAGGTATTGGATCAGAAACGGGTAGCTTTCAGTCAGGCGCGTGGCCAGCAGCCGCAGGCGCAGGGTGTCCTGCACGGCGGGCTGGAAGTCGTTGAGTTGCAGATGGCGCTGAACGGAGAGGCGGAGCGCTTTCGCGACATTGAAGGTGGGCGCAAGTTCGGGAAAATTCGGCAGGGGATAGATGGCGCCGGGGTTGGCGAAGCGCGGGAGCGCGAGGATGGCGTCGAGCTGGACGAAGGCCGGCTGGACTTGCGCGAGGTAGGCGTCCACGAGGGCGTCGTTGCGCTGGTTGCCGTAGAGGATGGCGTCGGCATCCGCAGGGTTGACACCGCGGGCAGCGGCGAAGGCGTCGAAATCGAGGGCCGGTTCCGGCAGGCGGGCGAGCTGGACGAGGCCGTTTTTGTCGTCGGCCACGGTGGTGCCGGGCACGGCGAGGTCGGTGTCCACCGGCGGCGGCTCGTCGTGAAAATAGAGCCAGCCCAGCGAGGCGGCGAGCAGGATCACTATCAGGGCGAAGACCTTATGCCCGAAGCGGTGGGGCTGGGGTGCACGCGGCGGGGCCGCAATGCGCCTGGGCGCGAAGGTGGGCTTCGCGACGGGCAGCGGCTCAAGGGGTGATGGTGCAACCTGCATACCGTCTATACTATCCCTTGGCCGGGGAGGTTGCAACGGGCGGGCCGGCTCAGCCGTCGCGGACAACTTCGTAGATGGCGTAGCCGGCGAGGAGGCGCGGCCAGAAATGGCAGGGGGTGCGCCAGTCGCCGGCGAGAAAGGCGCGGCGGACGACGCGCGCGCCGTGGGCGTGGCAGAATTGGCGGAATTCACCCACGGCGACCGGATTCGTGGGGTGGCTGTTGTACCACGGGTCGGGGTAAACCTCGTTGCGGACGCGGTGGCCGCGCCAGAGCATGTTCCAGCGGTTGACCCAGAAGCCGTGGTTGACGAAGCCGACGGCCACGCGGCGGCCCACGGCGAGCGCGCGCTGGAGTACAACGGCCGGCTGGCTGAGTTCCTGGATGGTGCGCGAGCAGACGACCCAGTCGAAGGATTGGTCGGGAAAAACGCCGAGCACGTCGAGGATGTCGCCTTGGTAAACGGGCACGCCGCGAGCAAAACGCCGCGGCCGCAGCCGAGGTCGAGGACGCGGCTGCCCGGCTCGATCCAGTCGCTGAGGATTTGCAGGTCGGTGGCCTGTTTGACCTCGGCGCGACTGTCGGTGCTTTGGGCGGGGGTGTTGGCGGCGGCGTCCATGCGGGTAAGCCCAGAACTTAGAATGCCGGATGCGGAATGGAAAGCACCATCACGCAGCGAAATCCGGCGGGGACTTCACTTCGATTCCCAACCTCATCCCAGCAGCAGCAGCGCCGGGGTTTCGAGCAAGGTCTTGAGGGCCTGGAGGAAATTGGCGGCGACGGCGCCGTCGAGCACGCGGTGGTCGCCGGCGATGCCGATGGTCATGCGCCGGCCGATGACGATGTGGTCGTGCGCGTCCACCACGGGTTTTTTGACAGTGGCGCCGACAGAGAGGATGGCGGCGTTGGGCGGGTTGATGATGCCGTAGAAGCGGCTCACGCCCAACATGCCGAGGTTGGTGACGGTGAAGGTCGAGCCGCTCATCTCGTCGGGCTTGAGTTTTTTAGCGCGGGCCTTGGCGATGAGCTCCTTGGCTTCGGCGGAAATTTGGCGGATGCTCTTGCTGTCGGCGTTTTTGATGACGGGCGTGACGAGGCCGTCCTCCAGCGCGACGCCGAAGGAGAGATGCACGCGGCCGTGGCGCTGGATGTGGTCGCCCATCCAGGAGGCGTTGACGGTCGGGACGCGGCGCAGGGCCTCGATGGAGGCCTTGAGGATGAAGTCGTTGACGGTGAACTTGCCGCCGCCTTTTTCCGGCGGGACTTCGGCCAGGGCGGTGTTGAGGCCCTCGCGCATGTCGGTGAGCGGGCCGGCATCAATTTCCACTTCGACGTAGAAGTGGGGGATTTCGGTCTTGGACTTGAGCAGGTGGCGCGCGATGGTCGCGCGCATGTTGGTGACGGGAACTTTTTCGTCCGGGCCGAGCGGGCCGCTGGAGGGGGCGAACGCCGCCGTGGTGGAAGAAGCGGCGGCGGGAGCGGGCCGGGCCGCGGCGGCCAGCACATCGGCGCGCACAATGCGGCCACCCGGGCCGCTGCCGGCGAGGCCCGCGAGGGAGACGCCTTTTTCCGCGGCGACTTTTTTCGCGAGCGGGGAAGCTTTGATGCGGGCGCCGGGTACGGCAGGGGCGGCGGTCGGCGGCGTCGCGGGCGGCGGCGCGGGGGGTTCCACGGGAGCAGGAGCTGGGGCGGGCGGCGGGGGTGGTGGTGCGGCT
>JBEKZN010000165.1:0-4710 GCA_049509815.1 Opitutales bacterium | reverse complement strand
TCCGCTTGTGCACCAGCACTTCGTCCTCCATCTCAATGATGGATTCATCGATCGTGTCCAGCGTCGCGAGCGAACGGTCCACCATTGTGTCCAGCATCGTGTAAACCAAATACCCCGGACCCTTGCGCCGGATCACCCGCTGCGGATCCAACACCCGTTTTTCCTCCACCGCAAACAGCGGAAAATCCGTCTCCTGAAAAGTCACCACGTAGTTGATCCCTGCCAGCATGGACACCTGCTCCATGTGCAGCCGGTCCTTCTCCACATCCAAAATCGTCGTCTTGCCCACCACTAGAATCTGCTCCCCGTAGTCCTCCATCTTCGAGCGCCCCCACGCCCGCGCAATCTCGTTCAACGCCAGCGGATGGATGTTCAGCCGTTTCTCGAATTCCTGAATCTGCCCCAGGTTGTTCGGCCCGATCACCTGCACCCACAGCACTTCCTTCTCCCCGATGCGCTTGAGCGCCTCCTCCACGTTCTTGGTCTCAAACTGAAAGGTCCCGTCCGGCCCGTAGCCGATCACCCGCAAGAGTGCCGGCTCACCCGTGCACGCCTCCGGCAGGCTGAAATCCTCCGGCAGTAATTCCCCCTTGCTCGACTTCGCATGACGTATGATCACCTCCATAACAGGAAACTATTGCGCCCCTCCGCCCTCCTCGTGTCAAGCTCGCCGCGTACCAGTTGCTTTTCCGTCACCTCGTTACCGCGCCAGTATTGCCGGAAATCCCCGCCATCCTGCCCATCTTGTTAATCCTGTCTTAAACTCGTCTTTCTCTTCCATTTTCCATTTTGAATCCCCATCACCTGCTCCTCCACCACCTCCAGCGCCCGCCCCGGCGCGCAATCCGCCCGCAACGCCACAAACCCGCCCCGATGCCCGTCGTAATACGGCCACACCAGCACCCGGTCCGTCGCCGGCACCGGCAGCGTGTCCACTTCCGCCCGCGTGAACAGCCCGAACTCGCCTTCGTCGCCCGTCGGCGGAACGCCCGGCACCGTCTTCCGGCAATCGAACAAAAACATCAGCCAGTGCCCGCCGCCTTCGTAGTTTTTTTCGGATACATACCCGAACAAATGAAAATCCTTCAGCTCCGCGTCCAACCCCGCCTCCTCCTTCGTCTCCCGCGCCGCGCACTCGAACGGCGACTCCCCGCGCCCCATCTCCAGCTTGCCGCCGATCGGACTCCAGCACCCCAGGTTCGGCGCTTTCTTCCGCTTGATCAGCAGCAGCCGCCCTGCGCCGTCGCGCAGAAACACCAGCACGCTGATCTTGAAGGGCACCGCCGTCATGCGGCCCGTTATCCTCGAATCCCCCGAACTTGGCACGCGTTTTATTCGTGCCAATCCCCCGCCGTTCGTGGATAAATGCCCGTTTCCATGCCCGATTCTGCACCCCTTCGCGCCGGCGTCGCCGGCGTCGGTTACCTCGGCCAGCACCACGCCCGCCTCTACGCCGAATTGCCCGGCGTCACCCTCGCCGGCATTTTCGACGCCAACCCCGCTCGCGCCGCCGAAATCGCCGCCAAGCATCGCTGCCCCGTCTTCGATTCCCTCGCCGCTCTTGGCGCCGCGTGCGACGCCGTCAGCGTCGTCGTTCCCACCGACCGCCATTGCGAGGTCGCCCTCCCGCTCCTCGCCGCCGGCTGCCACCTGCTCATCGAAAAGCCGCTCTGCGCGTCGCTTGACGAAGCCGAAAAAATCCTCGCCGCCGCCCAGCCCGCCGGCCGCATCGTCCAGGTCGGCCACATCGAGCACTTTAACCCCGTCATGGCCTTCCTCGAGGACGCCGTGCGCTCCCCGCGCTTCATCCAGGCCGAACGCCTCGCGCCCTTCAACCCCCGCGGCACCGAGGTCGGCGTCGTTCTCGACCTCATGATCCACGACATCGGCGTCGTCCTCCAACTCGTGCGCCAGCCGGTTGCCCGCATTGACGCCGTCGGCGTGCGCGTCCTCACCCGCCACGAGGACATCGCCAACGCCCGCATCGTCTTCGAGGGCGGCTGCGTCGCCAACCTCAACGCCTCCCGCGTCAGCGAGAAAAAAGTCCGCGAGATCCGCGTCTTCCAGCCCGACGCCTACCTCTCGCTCGATTTCGCCAGCCAGGCCGGCCACCTCGTCCGCCGCACCGCCACCGGCCTCCAGCGCGAGGACATCCCCGTGGACAAAGGCGAACCCCTCCGCCTCGAGCTTGCCGCGTTTGCCGACTGCGTGCGCCACTACGCCGCCCCCAAGGTCGGCGCTTCCCTCGGCAAGTCCGCCCTCGAAATCGCCATCAGCATCACCGAACAAATCCGCGCCGCCGGTCTGTGACCCGTTTTTTCACCGCGGAAAGCGCAGAGAACCCGGAGAAACTCAACGCCCCATCTCTCCCTTCGTGCAAGTGTTCTTTTTCCATCCTGTGCATCCTGTTAATCCTGTCCAAAACACCTTCGTCCTTTCTTTCTTTGCGCCTCTGCGCCTTTGCGCGAGAAATTCTTCTCTTTTGCCTATTTCGTGCTCATCGGTGGATTGACTTCTTCTTTGCGCCCTTCGCGCCTTTGCGGTGAATCCTTCTTCCCCTTCCCTTCCTCCCTGGCCGGCGGGCGAACCTCCGCCGGATGTCCTCGTCATCGCCGGTGAGGCTTCCGGCGATGAACATGCCGCCCGCCTCATCCGCGCCTTCCTTGCTCGCAATCCCGGCGCCCGCGTCGCCGCCCTCGGCGGCCCGGCCTTGAAGGACGCCGGCGCCCGCCTGCTCTTCGACCTCACCGCTCACGCCGTCGTCGGCCTCGTCGAGGTTCTGAAAAACTACGGCTTCTTCAAATCCCTCTTCCACCAGACCCTCGCCTGGATTCAAACGCACCGTCCGCGCGCCGTCCTCTTCGTCGATTACCCGGGCTTCAATCTGCGCCTCGCCGAAAAACTTTTCACCACCGGCCTCAGCCACCGCGCCGGCGGCTCGCTCAAGACCCTCTACTACATCGGCCCGCAAATCTGGGCCTGGAACGCCCGCCGCCGCTTCGCCATGGCCAAATGGCTCGACGCCCTCGCCGTCATCTTCCCGTTCGAGCCCGGCTGCTACGCCGACACCGATCTCGCCGTCGAATTCGTCGGCCATCCGTTTGCCGCGCCCGATCACCGTCTTCCAGTCGCCTACGCTGCCGACGGCCCCATCCTTCTGCTCCCCGGCAGCCGCGTCGCGCCCGTCTCGCGCATCTTTCCCGCCATGCTCGCGGCCCTCGCCGCCTACCGCGAAATCAATCCCTCCGCCACCGCCATCACGCTCTACCCCACCGAAAAAGTCCGCGCCATCATCGCCGCCCAGCTCGCGGGCCGCCCGCAGCTCGCCCCGCACGTCACCCTGAAACCGGTCAGCGAAGGCGCGGCCGGCCGCATGGTCCTCACCAGCTCCGGCACGATGTCTCTCGCCTGCGCGCTCGCCGGCGTCCCCGGCGCCATCGTTTACCGCGCCAACCCCTTCACCTACTTCGTGGGCCGCAGCGTCGTCAGCATCCCCTACCTCGGCATCGCCAACCTCCTCCTCGGCGACTCCGCCTGGCCCGAGTTCATTCAAGGTGCGGCCAAGCCCGCCGCCCTCGCCCAGCGCCTCGCCGCCTGTGAAAGACCCGCTGCTCGCGAACAGGCCGCCGCCAACGCCGCTCGCCTCCGCCACCTCCTCGGCGAAAACCAGGCCGCCGCTGACGCCCCCGCCGCTTGGCTCGAAACCAAGCTGTTTAATTAATAATCTGTTCGCCATTTTCGCACGCGAAAAACTCTTGATTCAAACGCTTTTCTGTGATTTTGTGAAATTGTGAAAAATATCACAATAGCCGTGGATGAGCGGATTCACCGGCGGGCCCGCATTCAAGCCGCCGAACAGGATTTGTCTATGAGTGCCTATGTCGCCAAACTCATTGAGGAGGCTTCCGCCAAGCCCGCGTCCGTCTCCTCTCCTTACGAAGAACTCCTGGAGTTGCGTAAGCAAATTCCCGGCTTCGTAGCCGGCCCCAAAATTTCCCGCGACGAACTCCATGAGCGCCACCGCCTTCGTTGACACCAATATCCTGCTGTATGCGGTCAGCACCACGCCTGCTGAAGCGGCCAAAACCGCCGCCGCCTTGCGCGTGTTGGCCCAGCCCGGGGTCGCTTTGTCCGTCCAAGTGCTGACCGAATTCTACGTCAATGCCACCCATCCCAAAAAACCGCGGCCCTTGACCCATGCCGAAGCCCTGCGCGTTCTTTCCATCTGGCTCCAATCTCCCGTCCAGGAAATGACTGTGCCCGTGCCAGCCGCAAAGTCTCGGAAACCTGTTGTTTGGCAGATGCCGAGTGAATTCTTTCCAGCAATTTAGTTTTAAGATCATCAATTTTATTTTTCATATTTCTCAAAATACTCAATATCTCACTAATTTCAATTTGTTTTCCTCTTTTCAGCAAAGTCCCATCTGTCACACCCCCCTGCGCCATCCTGTCCCATCCTGGCCCGTTCCCGCCGTGTCACATTCCGGCCACGAATATTTTAAGTTTCTTTTAATCAATGACTTGCACCGCCACATTCCCCTCCGGCACATGCCGTGCTAGGGATGCGGTACAATGAGCAGAATTATCGGCATCGATCTCGGCACCACCAACTCCTGCGTCGCCATCATGGAGGGCGGCGAACCCGTCGTCATCCCCAATAGCGAGGGCGCCCGCACCACCCCTTCCGTCGTCGCCTTCGCCAAAAACGGC
>JBEKZN010000164.1:0-4719 GCA_049509815.1 Opitutales bacterium | reverse complement strand
ACAAGCACACGCAGTTTGAGACGTCGTTCGGGGTGATCCTGCTGGCGCTGGACAAGCGGCGGCCGAAGCAGATGAACCTGCGCGAAATGATCGACTGCTACGTCGAGCACCGGCGCGACGTGGTGACGCGGCGCACGAAGTTTTTGCTGAAAAAAGCGGAGGATCGCGCGCACATTCTGGAGGGCTACAAGATCGCGCTCACGCACCTGGACGATTTCGTGAAGATCATCCGGGCGTCGTCGAACCGCGACGAGGCGAAGGAGCGGCTGATGGCAAAGTACCCGATTTCAGAACGGCAGGCGAACGCGATCCTGGACCTGCGTTTGTACCAGTTGACGGGCCTCGAGCGGGAAAAAATCGAAGAGGAGTACAAGCACTTGATGGGGCTGATCGAGGAATACCAGGACATTTTGCGCAACGAGCGGAGGCTGCTGGGGGTGATCAAAAAGGAACTGCGCGAAATGAAGGAAAAGTTTCCCTCGCCGCGCAAGACGCGCCTGGTGCCCGCCGAGGACGAGCTGCGGATGGAGGACGTGATCGCCAACGAGGGCTGCATCGTGACGGTGTCGCACCAGGCGTTCATCAAGCGCACGGCGGTGAGCGCGTACCGCTCGCAGAAGCGCGGGGGCAAGGGCGTGATCGGCACGGGGCAGCACGAGGAGGACTTCGTGGAGCACCTGTTCACCGCGAGCACGCACGACTACATGATGTTCTTCACCAGCAACGGGCGCGTCTATGTGGAAAAAGTCTATGAAATTCCCGAGGGCACACGGGTGTCGAAGGGCCGCGCCATCGCCAATGTGCTGCAGATGCAGAAGGAGGAGAAGCTGGCGGCGATGGTGTGCGTGAAATCGCTCGAAGAAGAGGGCAAGAACCTGATGTTCTGCACGCAGAACGGCGTGGTGAAAAAGACCGCGCTGAAGGACTTCGCGAACGTGCGCAAGGGCGGCATCATTGCCATCAACATCGAGGCGGGCGATTCGCTGATTTCGGTGAAGGAAACGGTGACGGGCAAGGAAGTGGTGCTGCTGTCGGCGCAGGGGATGTCCATCCGTTTCCCGGAAGACGATGTGCGCGAGATGGGCCGGCCGGCGACGGGCGTGATCGGCATGCGGCTGGATCAGAGCGACACGGTCAAGACCATGGAAGTGGTGGACCTGGCGTGCACGCTGCTGGTGGCGGGCGTGAACGGCATCGGCAAGCGCACGCCGTTTGACGACGAGGACGGGCCGGTTTTCCGGGTGCAGTCGCGCGGGGGCAAGGGCGTGATCGCGATCAAGACGGAGAGCGGCGTGGCGGGGGCGCTGAGCGTGCGCGACGACGACGAGGTGATGATGCTCACGCAGTCGGGCCAGGCGGTGCGTTCGCCGGTGAAGGAGATTCGCACGACGGGGCGCGTCGCGCAGGGCGTGCGGCTGATCCGGCTCGAACCCGGCGACAAGCTGGTGGGCTTGTGCAAGGTGATCGAGGTGGAAGCCGAGGAGACGTAAGCAGCGAAAACCGCAGGATCAATTTTGGAAGCCAAAAATTCCTTTGTGGCTATAATGCTTCTTTGATTTTCCGCGCGATCCGTTCGGCAGTCGCGGGGTAGGCGGTTTCGGGCGGCTCGCCGGGGGCGGAGAGCGCGAGGATGGTGACCTGGCCCGCGGGCGCACGGTTGCGCAGGAGAATGGCGGCGGTTTCGTCCACCGAGCCGGCGAGCACGAGGAGTTTTTTGTTGAGGCGCAGGGCGAGGTCGGCGACGAGGCCAGGGACTTTGCCGGCGAGGGAGCTGGTGTCGAAACGGCCTTCGCCGGTGACAACGAGGTCGGCGGCGCGGACGCGCTCGGCGAGGTTGAGCCAGTCGGCGACGAGCGCGCCGCCGGGGACGAGGCGGGCGGCACAGGCGGCGCGCAGGCCGAAGGCGATGCCGCCGGCGGCTCCGGCGCCGGGTTCCATCATGAGGGTGCGGGGCTGGTCGAAGTGGGCGCAGATTTTTTTGGCCATGGCGCCGACGGCGCGTTCGAGTTTGGGAAAATCCTCCGCGAGCAGGCCTTTTTGCGGGCCGTAGGTGGCGGTGGCTCCGATGGGGCCGACGAGGGGGTTGGTGACGTCGCAGGCGAGGCGCAGGTCGGGCAGGTGGGGCCAGGTTTCACCGGCCAGGCGCAGGATTTCGGCGAAGCGTGCGGGAGTGACGCGGGTGAGCGGGCCGGCGGAGGCGTCGCGGAATTCGAGGCCGACGGCTTCGAGGGCGCCGAGGCCGAGGTCGTTGGTGGCGCTGCCGCCGATGCCGAGGAGAACGGCGCGCGCGCCGGTGTCGGCCGCGCGGGCAAGAAGCTGGCCGGTGCCGTAGGAGGAGGCGTGCCAGGGGTCGCGCGCGGCGGGGGCGAGGAGGTGTAGGCCGCTGGCCTGGGCCATTTCGAGGATGATGAGGCGGCCTTCGCCGGGGAGATCGAGGCGCGCGCGCGCGGCAGAGGGAATTTTTTGCAAGTCCACTTCGCCGTATTGGGCGGAGACCGGCTCGAAGCGCGGGCCGAGGACAGGGTGCGTGAGAAGTTTGCCGCCGGCGGCGCGGGTGAGAATTTCAGCGAAACCCTCGCCGCCATCGGAGAGCGGGGCTTCGTCGGCCTCAGCGCCGGCCGCGCGGACGGCGGAGGCCGCGGCGGCGCAGGCGGCGGGCGCGCCGAGGGCGTGCTTGAATTTGTCCAGGGCGAGCAGGACGCGCATGGAGCGAGGATGAAGGATTGAGGCCGAAGGAGGAAGGCTGAAGGAAGCGGTGAAAATGGCGCGACGGGCAGGATTTGCCACGGGTGCGTGGCGGAGGATTTTGTGGCGCGGCCTTGATTTAGCGGGGCTGGTCTGTAAAATGCTGCGTTTTAACCCGGGCCGCGCCGCGTCCGCCACGAACCACCGATCATGTCCACCCGCGTTGATTATTACGAATTGCTGGAGGTTTCGCGTGAGTCCACCGGCGAGGAGATCAAGAAGTCGTACCGGCGGCTGGCCATCAAGTACCACCCGGACAAAAACCCTGGCGACAAGGCGGCGGAGGACAAGTTCAAGCAGATCGGCGAGGCGTACGAGGTGCTGAGCGACGAGCAGAAGCGGGCGGCGTACGACCGCTACGGGCACGCGGCGTTCCAGGGGGCGGCGCGCGGGCCGGGGGGCGGGTTCCACGACCCGATGGACCTGTTCCGCGAGATGTTTCGCGGAAGCGGGTTCGAGGATTTCTTTGGCGGGGGCGGCGGGCCGCAGGGCGGCGCGGACTTGCGGTATGATTTGGAGATTTCGCTCGAAGAGGCGGCGGCGGGCGTGGAAAAGGAAATCAAGTACCGGCGGGCGGTGGCATGCGACGCGTGCGCGGGCAGCGGCGCCGAGCCGGGCACGAAGCGGCAGACGTGCCCGACGTGCGGCGGAGCGGGGCAGGTGGTGGCGGCGCGCGGGTTTTTCAGCGTGCGGCAGGTGTGCCCGCGCTGCCACGGACGGGGCGCGATCATCGCGAGCCCGTGCCGAAAATGCGGCGGCGAGGGCCGCGTGACTGAGACGAGCAAGCTGAAGGTGCGCATTCCGGCGGGCGTGGACAGCGGGCAAAAGCTGCGCTCGACGGGCGGCGGCGAGGCCGGGCCGCACAGCGGGCCGGCGGGTGATTTGTACATTTTCCTGCACGTGAAGGAGCACGATTTGTTTCAACGCGACGGCGACGACCTGCACTGCACGATTCCGATCAAGTTCACGCTGGCGTCGCTGGGCGGGCAGCTCGATGTGCCGACGCTGACGGGCAAGGCGCAGTTGAAAATCCCGGCGGGGACGCCGAGCGGGACGCAGTTGCGGCTGCGAGGCAAGGGCATGCCGTCGCTGCGCAGCGGGGAGCCGGGAGACCAGTACGTGCGGGTGGAAATCGAGGTGCCGAAGAAGCTCACGCCGGAACAGCGGCAGAAGCTGGAGGAATTCGCGAAAGTCAGCGGCGATGCGGAGCAGCCGGTGAGCGAATCGTTTTTCGAGAAGGCGAAGCGGTTTTTTGAGATGTGAGGACGCAAGCATTTCCTGCCAGGACGCAAAGAATGGAAAATTATTTCGCGTTCGGCGCACTTTTGCAGTGAAGTTTCCCCATCATGCTGACGACGCCCAAATTGCGATCGCTGGACGAGGCCGTGGCACGGCGGAATGAATTGCGTGCGGCGGGCAAGGCGGTGGTGCTGACCAACGGGTGCTTCGACCTGCTGCATCCGGGGCATTTGTTCTACCTGCGGCAGGCGGCGGGGCTGGGCGGGGCGTTGTTTGTGGCGCTCAACGGCGACGCCAGCGTGCGGACGCTGAAGGGGCCGGCGCGGCCGGTGCAGACGGCGGCGGAGCGGGCGTACACGATGGGGGCGCTGGAGTTTGTGGACACGGTGCTGGTGTTCGACACGCCGCGGCTCGACCGCGAAATCCGCGCGCTGCGACCGGATATTTATGTGAAGGCGGGCGATTACTCTCTCGAGAAACTCGATCCCAGCGAGCGGGCGGCGCTGGAGGAAGTCGGGGCGCGCATCCAATTTTTGCCGTTCCTGCCTGGGTACAGCACGACGGGGCTGCTCAAGAAGATCGCGGCGGCCGCGGCGGCGGGGCAGATGTGAGGGGCGCGCCAAGGACGGTCAGAATCCATTGGCCACGGTGTGGTGCGGGAACCACTGAAAGAGGATGAAATAGACGAGCACGCCGGTGACGGAGACGTAGTACCAGAGGGGAAAAGTCCAGCGG
>JBEKZN010000163.1:0-5773 GCA_049509815.1 Opitutales bacterium | reverse complement strand
GATCAGCAGGCCGATGAGGGCGGCGGCGATGGAGGCGAGCAGCACGGCGGCGGCGGCGAGGTCTTTGGCGCGGCCAAGGCGGGCGCGGTGTTCCCGGGAGATTTCGTCGGCGAGGGATTCGAGGGCGGTGTTGAAGGCCTCGGCGATCCAGACGAGGGCGATGGCGAGGATGAGCCAGAGCCAGTCGGCCCGGGTGACGCGGAAGATCAAGCCGAAGGCGATCACGAGGACGGTGGCGGCGGCGTGGAGCCAGGCGTTGTGCTGGGAGACGGCGAGGAATTTCAGTCCGCGGAAGGCGTGGCGGAAACTTTGCAGGCGCTGGCGGATGGAGAAAGCCATAGCGAGGAGATTGGGCTTTGCAACGCAGAGTTCAAGAACTAATGGGATTGGGCGCGGAGTTCCTGAATCCAGCGGCGGTGGGGTCCGGAGAGGGTGAGTTTGGGAAGTTCGGACCAGCGGACCCAGAGGAAGCCGACGGAGGAGTCGGGGGTGCGCAGTGGCAGCGTGGCGCGGTGGATGCTTTCGGTAAACTGGTGGTTGACGATGGTGCGGCGCTTGACGGCAAGGGGTTGAGGCTCGACGTGGGCACCGGGAAGGGCGGAGGCTTCGGGGAGTTCGCAGAGGCCGGCGAGACGGCGGGACGAGCCCGGTTTGCGGTGCAGGAGCAGGCGGCCGTGACGTTCGATCCAGAGGCGGGTGAGGGCGATGTGCTCGGTTTTTTTTGGGGCAAGGCGTGGGAGCGATTCGGGGTCGCCTCCGGCGGCGGCGATGCACCAAGGCACGAGCGGGCAGACGGTGCAAAGGGGGCTGCGCCGAGTGCAGACGGTGGCGCCGAGTTCCATGACAGCTTGGTTGTGGTCGCCGGGGTGGGCGTGGTCGAGCAGAGCGTCGGCGGCGGGAGTGAGAGTTTTCACCGCGGCGGAGCCGTCGGGGTAGAGGGTGGAATCGCCGAGGAGGCGGGAAAGGACGCGCACGACATTGCCGTCAACCACGGCGGCGGGAGCATGGAAGGTGATGCTGGTGATGGCGGCGGCGGTGTAGGGGCCGACGCCGGGGAATTCGAGCCAGGCAGCGGGGGTGCGCGGGGGTTGCGGGAGCGGGGCGAGTTCGCGGGCGAGGGCGTGGAGGAGGCGGGCGCGGCGGTAGTAGCCGAGGCCTTCCCAGGCGCGCAGGACGGTTTCCTCGCGGGCGGCGGCGAGGGTGGCGAAATCGGGGAATTGTTCGAGCCAGCGGGCGAAATACGGGAGGACGGTTTCGACCTGAGTCTGCTGGAGCATGAATTCGGAGACGACGGTCTTATACAGGGAAGGCGCGGTGCGCCAGGGAAGCGGGCGCTGATGGGCGAGGTACCAGGCACGCAGGGCGGCGTGGAGGGCGGGAAGGTCGGGCAAGAGACGGACTATCCCTGTGGGCTTGATGCGCCCACAGGATGAGTGTCGCACCAAAGGTGTTCCCTCAGCGGTCGCCGGACCCGATTGTGCGGGGGGCAACCGGCGGCGGCGTTGGGTGGTTGTGTTTCGCCGCGGTTTCGGCATAAGTGCGTGGCATGGCATTGACTCGAAATGACGGGGACGGCGACGACAAAAAGCCGAAGCGCACTTCGTACACGCTCAAGTTGACGGACGAGCAGATGGCGGCGCTGAAGGCGTGGTGCGACCACCGGATGTGGTCTTTTTTCGCGGTGGAGCACGCGCGGTTTGCGTTCAAGGGCGACGGGGTGAACGTGGTGGCGTACGAGTCGGGCAAATGCGTGATTGCGGGGAAAAAGACGGAGGATTTTGTGACGTACGTGCTGGAGAATGAAATCACGAAGGACCCGCGGCTGGGCTACGACGAGGTGCACCATGCGGACTGGTTCGAGCCGCACGCGGGGCTGGACGAGAGCGGGAAGGGGGATTTGTTCGGGCCAATGGTGTCGGCGTGCGTGGTGGCGGCGGACGGGGACGTGGTGCGCGGGTGGATGGCGGCGGGGGTGAAGGACAGCAAGGCGATTTCGTCGGACAGCATGATCTTGCGGCTGGACAAGCAGATCCGGGGGACGCGCGGGGCGGTGGCGCGGACGTGGTTCGCGGGGATGCGCAAGTACAACGAGTTGTACAAAAAGTTCGGATCGAATTTGAACCGGGTGCTGGCGTGGTACCATGCGCGTTCGCTGGAGGAGGCGTTGAGAGTGCAGCCGGTGCCGTGGGGCCTGCTGGACCAGTTTACGAAGCAGCCGCTGGTGCAGCGGGCGCTGCGCGAAGTGCCGGAGGGGTTCGAGCTGCGGATGCGGACGAAGGCGGAGTCGGACCCGGTGGTGGCGGCGGCGTCCATCGTGGCGCGGGCGGAATATGTGCGGCAGATTCGCGCGCTGTCGGAAAAAGCGGGCGAGGAATTGAAGAAAGGAGCGAGCGCGGAGGTGAAGGCGCAGGCGAAGCGGCTGGTGGAAAAGTTCGGGCCGGAAGCGCTGGGGGATTTCGCGAAGCTGCATTTTCGCACAGCATACGAGGTGCTGGGCCTGCCGGTGCCGGAGAAGAAGGTGTGGGTGCGCCACGGGGCGCGCGGAACGCCGAAATCCGAATGAGGCCGGACGAAACAGCGGGAGCGCCGGGCGCGCGGAAGATTTTGGCATCCGCGGCGCGCGCGGCGGCGGTCAGCGGGCTGGCGGCGCTGGCGGGTTGCGCGACGACGCCGGACGACGTGCGGCGGGAGGCGGCGCCGGGCAATGACGACGCGGCGGACCGCGTGGCGCCGTCGCTGTATTCCACCGACCCGGCGGTGCGGCAGGCGGCGATCCAGGAGCTGCTGAAGATGAAGAATTCGGACGAGGCGACGGGGGCGCTACTGAGCGCGACGATTTCGCCGGATCCGGATGTGCGCGGGGACGCGGGCGCGGCGATGCTTTTTCAACCGCAGGTGGACCTGGATTTGTATTCGATCACGCTGGTGGCGGACAAGGATCCGGGGGTGCGCAAAAAGATCGCCGAGGGGCTGGCGGCGGCGGGGCGCGACGGGACGTATGAAACGAAGCTGGAGGCGGGCATTTATTTGTGGGGGCTGGAGCAGGACAAGGATCCACAGGTGCGGGCGGCGGCGGCGCAGGGTCTGGGGGAGCTGGGCCTGGAGGACCCGATGGTTTTTGCGCTGGCGGCGTTGCAGAAGGATCCGGATCCGCGGGTGCGGGCGGCGGCGGCGACGGGGCTGGGCACGCCGGCGCGGCTGTATCTGGCGGGTGAGAGCGGGCCGGGGTGGGGTGACGCGCCGGTGGATAAATTTCTGGCGGGCCAGGTGGGCGGGCGGGCGCCCACGCCGGTGCAGGCGCGGGGCGCGGAGATCGTCGCGGCACTTTGCCAGGCGGCGCGATTGGATGATGGGGAATATGTGGATGTGATTTATGTGGATGGCTGGTTTGGCCGTGACAAGGTGGAGGAAAAACACTGGGTGGCGATCGCGGCGGCGCAGGCGCTGAGCGTGCCGGGCCAGGCGCCGCGCGCGGACGTGGCGGCGGCGCAGGCGGCGGCCTACGCGCGGGTGCCGGCGGTGGCGCCGGTGATCGCACCGGCGCCGGAAAAGGCGAACATGCCGCCGATGCGCGACGCGGAGAATTGACGATGAAGCTGTGGAACCATGATTGCCGCGCGGTGCAGGGATTCACCGGCCTGGTGGGGGTGGACGAGGCCGGGCGCGGGTGCCTGGCGGGGCCGGTGGTGGCGGCCGCAGTGTGGCTGGAGGCGGGGTTTTATTCGGACAAGCGGCGGCGGCGCGATTGCCGGGGCATTGACGATTCAAAGAAACTGACGGCGGAGGAGCGGGAGCGGGGCTACGCGGTGATTGCGGGCTGGCGCGCGGAAGGCCTGGCGCGGGTGGCAGTGGAGTCGGCAAGCGTCGAGGAAATAGCGGCGCACAATATATTGGGGGCGACGCGGCTGGCGATGGCGCGGTGCCTGCGGGTGCTGGCCGCGCTGGGCGGCGGTTTGCCGACGGAGGAGGAGGATGCGCCGTTATTTGCGAAGGATGGCGTGACCGCGCCGCGAGCGCGGATTTTGGTGGATGGGCGGAAGCTGCGGCCGTTTGCCTGGGTGCACGAAGGGGTGGTGGGCGGCGATGGCAAGTGCCTGGCAATTGCGGCGGCGTCCATTGTGGCGAAGGTGACGCGGGACCGGCGGATGCGGGAATTGGAAGGGGAGTTTCCGGGCTACGGGCTGGCGCGGCACAAGGGCTACGCGACGGACGAGCATTGCGACGCGATCCGGCGGCAGGGGCCGTGCCGCGAGCACCGGGCGCTGTTTTTGCGGAAGATCAAGAGCGGCGGGAATGCGGCCAAGGCCCAGGCCGAGCTGGGGTGGTGAGGGACCGGAGAAGGCCGATCAACGTTTGCGGCCGACGATGCAGTAGATGATGGCGCCGAGGAGGTTGGCGAAGATGATGACAAGAACCCAGATGAGTTTCTGGGTGCTATCGAGGCGGCGGTTTTGGATGCAGTCCACGAGCATCCAGATCCAGAAAATCAGGCCGAGCAGGTACAGGATGTGCATGAGAATAGCGGGGGGTGTCGGTAAAAGGAAGACAGAGGGCGGCGGGAGTGTCGAGCAGGACTCGGTTGAGGGAGGCTAGCGTCGGGTTTGTGCGAGTCGTCGGGGGCGGCGGGCGACGGTGTGGCGGCCGGGAGGGCGGGCACGGCGGCGGGTTGCGGGTGGCTGGCTGGGACGGGGTCGTTTTTGACGAGCATGAGCAGGAGCGGGAGCCCGGCCGCGGCGCAGCCACCGTTCAGGGCGGCAAGCGGCAGCAGAACAAGCAGGAACAACACACGCAGGGTGGGTGCTCGCATGGGGGGATGCCCGGCTAATTAAGTCAAAACGGATGGGGGCACAAACAAAATATGGCAAAAAATGGCACCGGGCGGGGAGCGGGCGGAGGTCAGTCGCGCAAGGCCGCGTGGTTGAGGAACTTCCGGCCGTTGAGCAGGAGGGGATGGGCGAAGGCGCGGGCGAGGCCGGCGTGGGCGTGTTCGACGGCTTCGACCAGTCCGCGGCCAAGGGCGAGCTGGGCGGCGATGGCGGCGGAGAGGGTGCAGCCGCCGCCGTGTGTATCCACATTTTGGATACGCGGGGCGCGCAGGCGCAGGAGAATTTTATCCGGGCCGGCGAGGAGGTCGAGCACGGGGTCGGTGGGGACGTGGCCGCCCTTGAGCAGGACGGGGACGCCGAAGGCTTGGGCGAGGGCGAGGGCGGCGGTTTCGAGGGCCGCGGGGGTGATGTCGGGCCTGCGGCCGAGGAGGACGGCGGCTTCGTCGAAGTTCGGCGTGATGAGGGCGGCGCGCGGGAGGAGGCGTTGGGTGAGGGCGGCGATGGCGGCGGGGTCGAGCAGGAGCGCGCCAGAAGTGGCGACCATGACGGGGTCAATGACGGCGGGGAGATTGGGATTTTCGGTGAGGATTTCCGCGACGGTATCGACGTTGCCGGCGGTGGCCAACATGCCGGTTTTGAGGGCGCGGACGGGGTAGTAGGCGAGGACCCGGTCGATTTGAGCGCGGAGGAAAGCGGGCGGGACGGGCTGGAGAGCGGAGATGCCGAGGGGGTTTTGCGCGGTGAGCGCGGTGAGGGCGGTGGTGCCGTAAACGCCGCAGGCGGCAAAGGTGAGCAAGTCGGCCTGGATGCCGGCGGCGGCACCGGAATCAGAGCCGGCGATGGTGAGGGCGGCGGGGAGGGAATCGTCCACAGATTACACAGATTTCCGGAAAAGAATTTATTAAAGGGGAAAGCGATGTAATCGCAGTAATGCGGGAATAAGCGTG
>JBEKZN010000162.1:0-4741 GCA_049509815.1 Opitutales bacterium | reverse complement strand
TGCACGAATAATACGCCTGGAAAAACATCGCCGGCTCCCCGGGCGCCACGCGCACCTGCCCGCTGGTGGTCGTAAAATCCTTCTGCAACTGGTCCAGTTTGCGCAGCCGCCCGTCCACCAAATGCAGGTAACTCCACGAGATGTGGTCCGGCACCCGCATCACGTTTTCATAGGCCTCGCGCGCCTGCGTCAGCCGGCCCTGCTTGGCGAAGGCGTCTCCCAGCCCGAGAAAAGTCCCCTGCAAATTATGCGGCGCGGTGCTCGTGTTGTAGCACGCGGGATCGGCCTTCGCCAGAATGTTGAAGACAAAATCCGGCGCGCTCGGGTCGTTGCGCGAAACCGGGAAACCCACGCAACTGTCCAGCGACGCATAGTAGCCGTTCATCCCGTCCGCGAACCGCGGGCTGTCCGCCGGATACATTGCCGTGAGCACCCAGCCCTGCACAAAGCCCTGAAACTGCGGGTACGCCTTCGTGTTGGCCAGCAGCGCCTGGTAGGCGGCGTCCTCCGCCGCCTGATCATGGTTGGCGCGCGCCTGCAAAAATTGCGCCGTGGCCAGGAAGCCCGGCAAAATGCGGTCGTCCGGCGCCAGCTCGCGCGCCCGCGTCAGGTAATGCACCGCGAGCGAGCCGGCCTGTGCCAGTGTGGTCTGGTACGACGCGTCGTTTTTCAACCCGTCCGCACCCGGGCTGTACTGCCCGAAATCAAGCCACGCGTAAGCCATGCCCAGCAGCATGTTCAGGTGCGGGTCGTTCGGCTGCGTGCTCTGCACGTTTTCCAGCGCGGTGATCGCCGCCGGCAAGTCCTGGTAATGGTCGCCTTGCAGCGCCTGCCAGAACATCGCCGAAGCGTCGGCCGCCGCGGGCGTCGCGCTGGCCACCGGCAGCGGCGTATAGACGATCGACGGCGGCTTTTCCGCCACGCACCCGGCCACGACTGCCAATACAGCTGCCGCGCCCCCGAGAATTTTGGCCGTGCGCCGGCGTCGCTTTTGCATGGCGGGTAAATAGCTCGGCGCCCAGCGCGGGTCAACGCTCACCCTTGGCGCAATTTCCCGTATTCCTGCAGCGACCGCACTTCCACCGGCTTCTCCCGCAACGCCTTGATGCCCTGCAGCGCCGCGTACGTGCCCGACAGCGTCGTGATGATGCACACCCGCCGCAACACCGCCTGCGAGCGGATGATATTCTCGTCCTGCCGCGGAATCTGCCCGAACGGCGTGTTGATGATCAACTGGATTTCCCCGTTCTTCAGCAGGTCCACCACCGTCGGCCGGCCGCCTTCCTGCAGCTTGAACAGCCGCCGCACCGGCACCCCCGCCTCCGCCAGCGCCCGCGCCGTGCCCGACGTCGAGCAAAACGTGAACCCCAGCGCCGCCAGCTCCTTCGCGATGCCGACCGCCTCCGCCTTGTCCGTGTCCTTCACCGACAAAAACACCTGCCCGCTTTCCGGCAGCGGCGGCTGCGCCGCCATCTGCGTCTTCGCGTACGCGATGCCCAAATCCTCGTCCAAACCCATGACCTCGCCCGTGCTGCGCATCTCGGGCGTGAGCGCCACCGGCGCGCCCGGAAACCGCACGAACGGAAACACCGCCTCCTTCACTGCCCAGAACGGCGGCGTGCGCTCGCGGGTGAAGCCCAGGTCCGCCAGCTTTTCCCCCGCCATCACCCGCGCGGCCAGCTTCGCCAGCGGCACCCCGATCGCCTTCGACACAAACGGCACCGTCCGCGACGCCCGCGGGTTGACTTCCAGCACGTAAAGCTCGTCGCCCTTGATCGCAAACTGCACGTTCATCAGCCCCACCACCTGCAGCCCCTGCGCCAGCTTGTACGTGGCGGTGCGCACCTCGTCCAGCATCGCCGGCGAAAGCGTGTGCGGCGGCAGCACCATCGCGGCGTCGCCCGAGTGCACGCCCGCATACTCGATGTGCTGCAGCATCCCGCCGATCACCGTCATCGTCCCGTCCGCAATCGCGTCCACGTCCAGCTCGATGGCCTCCTCCAAAAACTTGTCCAGCAGCACCGGCTTGCCCGGCGCCACGTCGAACGCCTCCCGCACCACCTTGCGCATCTCGTCCACGTCGTACACGATGAACATCCCCCGCCCGCCCAGCACGAACGACGGCCGCAGCAAAATCGGGAACCCAATCTCCCCCGCCATCTCGTACGACTGCTCCGGCGACATCGCCGTCTTGTTCACCGGCTGCCGCAACCCGATTTTCTCCAAAATCTTTTTGAACAGCTCGCGGTCCTCCGCCGCGTCGATGCTCTCCGGCGACGTGCCGATGATGTTCACCCCGTTCGCCTTCAGCGGCGACGCCAGGTTCAGCGGCGTCTGCCCGCCAAACTGCACAATCGCGCCGCAGCAGCCCTCCTGGTGGTAAATCTCCAGCACGTCCTCCAGCGTCAGCGGCTCGAAATACAGCCGGTCCGATGTGTCGTAATCCGTCGAAACCGTCTCCGGGTTGCTGTTCACCATCACCGTTTCGTACCCCGCCTCGCGCAGCGCGAACGACGCATGCACGCAGCAGTAATCGAACTCGATGCCCTGCCCGATCCGGTTCGGTCCGCCGCCCAAAATCATGATCTTTTTCTTGTCCGACTTCTTCAGTTCGTTCTCCGCCCCGTAGGTCGAGTAATAATACGGCGTGTACGCCTCAAACTCCGCCGCGCACGTGTCCACCAGCCGGTAAACCGTGTGGATCCCCGCCTTCGTGCGCGCCTCGCGAATGAGCGCCGGCGCCGTGCCCGTCAACTCCCCGATCTGCAAATCCGTGAACCCGCACTCCTTCGCCCGGCGCAGCAGCGCCGGCCCCAGCGGCACGCCCGCCGCCGCCTTCAGCGTGTTTTCCAACAGTGTGAGCTGCCGGATCTGCTCCAAAAACCACGGATCGATCCGCGAGTACTCCCGCACCTGCTCCACGTTGAAGCCCGCCTGGAACGCATAGCGGATGTAAAAAATCCGCTCCGCCGTCGGCTTCGCCAGCCCCGCGCGGATCGCGTTGCCGTCCGTCACCTCCAGCCCGCCGAATTTCCCGCCTCCGCCCAGCCCGCGCGCCCCGATCTCCAGCGAGCGCAGCGCCTTTTGCAGCGACTCCTTGAACGTCCGCCCGATCGCCATCGCCTCGCCCACCGACTTCATCGACGACGTCAGCGTGTTGTCCGCGCCGGGAAATTTCTCGAACGCAAACCGCGGCACCTTCGTCACCACGTAGTCAATCGTCGGCTCGAAGCTCGCCGGCGTCTCCCGCGTGATGTCGTTGCGCAGCTCGTCCATCGCGTACCCCACCGCCAGCTTCGCCGCGATCTTCGCAATCGGAAAACCCGTCGCCTTCGACGCCAGCGCCGACGAGCGCGACACCCGCGGGTTCATCTCGATCACCACCATCCGCCCGTCCGCCGGGTTCACCGCGAACTGGATGTTCGAGCCGCCCGTCTCCACGCCAATCGCCCGGATCACCGCGAACGACGCGTCGCGCATCAACTGGTATTCCTTGTCCGTCAAAGTCATCGCCGGCGCCACCGTGATCGAATCGCCCGTGTGCACCCCCATCGGGTCGAAATTCTCGATCGAGCAAATCACCACACACTGGTCCTTGTGGTCGCGCATCACCTCCATCTCAAATTCCTTCCACCCCAGCAGGCACTCCTCCACCAGCACCTGGTGCGTCGGCGAAACCTCCAGCCCGTACGCCACCATCGTCTCGTACTCCTCCCGATTGTACGCGATGCCCCCGCCCGTGCCGCCCAGCGTGAAACTCGGCCGGATGATCAGCGGAAAAATCTTCAGATCGTCCGCTGCCGCCCGCGCCTCCTCCGGATTGTGCACCACATGCGAGCGCGGCACATCCAGCCCGATCTCCAGCATGATCTTGCGAAACAGCTCCCGGTCCTCGCCCCGGTTGATCGCCTCCTCCTTCGCCCCGATCAGCTCCACCCCGTATTTCTTCAAAATCCCCCGCCGCGACAGCTCGAGCGACAAGTTCAGCCCCGTCTGCCCGCCCAGCGTCGGCAGCAGCGCGTCCGGCTTTTCCCGCGCGATGATCTTTTCCAGGATCTCCGGCGTCAGCGGCTCGATGTACGTCACGTCCGCGAACTCCGGGTCCGTCATGATCGTCGCCGGATTCGAGTTCACCAGCACCACCCGGTACCCCTCCTCCCGCAGCGCCTTGCACGCCTGCGTCCCCGAATAATCGAACTCGCACGCCTGGCCGATGATGATCGGCCCCGAGCCGATGATCATGATCGTCTTTAAATCGGTGCGCTTGGGCATGGGCGGGAGGTGGAAGCGAACGAGCTGGCCAAAAAATCTCGGCAAGCCTTGGCACCCAGCCCCCGCCGCGCAAGCAGAATCAAAGCAGCCCAGCCGCATTCCATCTGTTTCCCCGCGTGCCGCCCCCTTCACCGGCCAAAATTCACCCGACCGTCACCTGCATCGTGCCTTAATTCGACCCGCTCGTCTCGCCATCGGCCGTCGCGTTGGGCGAAATCGTGTACGTCAACGTTCCATTGACACCTAAGGCAAAGAACCCAAAAGAACTTCCGGTCAAATTATCCGGCGAGTAACCGATCAGGCCATTGCTTGTGTTGAATGTAACAGATGCACCGCTGTAGACAAAACTTGATGATGCGCCTTCGTCAGTCGTCGTTGAGCCCGAGGCTCCGCCAATCGCCAACGTATCAGCATTGACTGCTATGACTTGGCTGTAGGAGGTATCACTCCCCGACGAGTTCCCGCCCGT
>JBEKZN010000161.1:0-4753 GCA_049509815.1 Opitutales bacterium | reverse complement strand
GAAATCCAATTCCACATGGCGGACGTACGGGGACTTCGCCCAGTTGGCCGTGCGCATCCCTTCGCGGCAGCCCGGGTTGAAGCTGTCGTGCAAAATGAAGACCAATTGTTGTTGCGGCTGTAATTCGAGCAGCGATTCAATATCCCTCCGCACACCCTCAGCAGAATGGTCTCCATCGATCAGGACAAACCCCACGGGACGTTTCTGCTCGTTTAATTCCAGCACCAAGTCCGGCAACAACTGGCGGGAGTCTCCCGAGCGAAATTCCACATTGGGGAATTTACCGGCCAACCGGGTGGCGACGCCCGGATCGATGTCCACGGAAATCACCGATTCGGAAAAGCGCGACAGGACCTGCAAAGAACCGCCTTGGTAGGTTCCAATTTCCAGAGAGAGTTTGGGTTTAAGTCGTTGGAGCAATCCGGCGAAGGCAAACTTTTCGCAACTGGTCATCTGCCAGTACAGGTCAAATTCCGGCTCCAGACGCAGCATGGGAAAACGATCGCTATCGGCCAGCTGAGAATGGAGGTCGAATCCCGACTCCAAACTCAAGTCTTGGGCAGGTTGCGGAAGGGAAGGCATAGGGGGAAAGCTCGCCCGGTGGCGGGTCAGTGGGCATTCCAAGTATTTTTGTTGATTGAGCCAAGAATAAATGCCGCGGTTGGACGCGATATGGCGTGGAAGGTGTAGCGGTTTCGATGTTTCAGAAGCGGGTGAGTGGTGGGAGCAACACCATGGGCAGCGCGTGCCGGGCATCGTGATCTGTCCGGTGCTTTACCCTGATAATGCATGTTGCTGAAGCAAATTGAAGAGAAGTCGGCACAACTGGCATATGGGTAAAAATGGCGCTAATTGGCTTTATTTTTGAGGAAAATTGGGCATATTGGGTAGTTTGCGACCAGGCGGTTTGGGTAATATTGGCTCATTGCCAGCCGGGACGCGGAAGTAAATCATGTCTGCGAGCATATTGATTGTGGATGACGAGAAGAACACCCGGGAGGGGTTGGCCGCGGCCTTGGAGGGGGAGTATGAGGTGTTCCAGGCGGCGGATGCGGAGGAGGCGTTTCGGTTGATGAAGGCGGAGACGTTTGCGGTGGTGTTGACGGATTTGCGGATGGCTGGGAAGTCGGGTTTGAAGGTGATCGAGGAGGCGTTGAAGCTGCCGTACAAGCCAGTGTGCATTTTGATGACAGCGTACGGGAACGTGGAGACGGCGGTGGAGGCGATGAAGCGGGGGGCGTATGATTTTTTGACGAAGCCGGTGAGTCTGGAAAAGCTGGAGATTTTGATCAAGCGGGCGTTGCAGGAGAAGAGTCTGGCGAAGGAGAACACGGCGTTGCACGAGCGGCTGGACCAGCAGTATGGGTTGGAGGGGATCGTGGGGCATTCGAAGGCGTTGCTGAACGTGCTGGAGCAGGTGAAGCAGGTGGCGTCGTCGCGGGCGACAGTGCTGGTGCTGGGCGAGACAGGGACGGGGAAGGAGCTGGTGGCGCAGATGATCCACCAGAACAGTCCGCGGGCGCGGGGGCCGTTTGTGGCAGCGCATTGCGCGGCGATTCCGGCGGGGTTGCTGGAGAGCGAGTTGTTCGGGCACGAGAAGGGGGCGTTCACGGGGGCGACGGAGCGGCGGATCGGACGGTTCGAGGCGGCGGACGGGGGCACGCTGTTTTTGGACGAGGTGGGCGACTTGGACGCGACGACGCAGGTGAAATTGCTGCGGTTTTTGGAGACGCGGTCGTTTGAGCGGGTGGGGAGCCACAAGCCGATCCAGGTGGATGTGCGGCTGGTGTGCGCGACGCACCGGGACTTGAGCGCGATGGTGGCGAAGGGGGAGTTTCGCGAGGATTTGTTTTACCGGCTGAACGTGGTGCCGATCACGCTGCCGCCGCTGCGGGAGCGGGCGGAGGATTTGCCGCTGCTGCTGGACCATTACTTGCAGTTGTTTGCGAAGGAGAACGGGGTGGCGGCGCCGCGGTTGTCGGCGGGGGCGCTGTCGGCGTTGCAGAAGTATGCGTGGCCGGGGAACGTGCGGGAATTGCGGAATTTTTGCGAGAACGCGGTGGTGCTGAAGCGCGGAGGGGAGATCCCGGAGTATGACCTGGATCCGACATTTCTGGGGGCGCCGGCGTTGGCGGCGGGCGCGGCCGGCGGCGGCGAAGCGGGCGGGGCGCTGGCGCGGCAGCCGTTTTCACGGGCGGAGAACGAGAAGCGGCTGCTGCGGCAGGCGCTGGTCGAGGCGAAGGGGAACCGGACGCGGGCGGCGGAATTGATGGGAATTTCGCGCCGGACGCTGCATCGCAAGCTGGCGGAGTGGCCGGAACTGGACGTGGGGGGATGAGGTCGGAAGAGTGTGGCGAAAAGAATTGCCGCCGGACGGGCGGGGCCTTTTGCTTAATGTTTTTGTGGACGGGCCTGCCGCAGGCGCCGGGCCGCGAATTTCACCTTTTTAAAATGATGTTGCGCAAACTCGGGTTTTATCTGCTGGCGGGGCTGGGCGGGGCCGCGGGGGTGTCCGCGCAGACGCTGCAGGTGGCGGGGTCGGACTTGCTGCAGGTCGCGGTGGGGGAGCCGCTGATGGATTATGTGCGGCAAAATGGCTTGGATGTGAAGGTGGACTTTTTCGGGACGATTCCGGCGATGACGCAGTTGAAGGACGACAAGGTGCAACTGGCGGTGATTGCCGCGCCGGTGGGGGAGCAGCCGGCATCGAAGGACTACACCGTGGTGCCGTATGCGTACCAGGTGGCTTATATTTTGGTGAACGGGGACAACCCGATGACGGAGGTGGATCGGGATCAGTTGATCGGGGTGTTTGGAACGGGGCAGGCGACGGACATCACCGATTGGTCGCAACTGGGGTTGTCGGGGGATTGGACGACGCGTTCGGTGCTGGCGGTAACAACCAACAACGACGACGGGGTGGTGCTGGAGCTGTTCAAGCACACGATTTTGGGCGGGACGGCGCTGAAGCCGAGCGTGCAGGTCCTGGCGAGCGGGAGCGACGTGGCCAAATCGGTGAATGACAACCCGAACATCATCGCGGTGGCGCGGTATGTGCCGGATGGGGCCAAGGCGCTGTATGTGTCGTTCGAGCAGACGGAGGGAGCGACGGTGGCGGAGGCGGGTTCGGAGGTGTCGTTTGCGCCGACGGAGGAGAATGTTTACAACGGGGACTACCCGCTGCGGCTGCCGTTCTACATTGTGTACAAGCCGGAGAACAAGGCGCGGGTGCGGGAGCTGCTGCGGGTGTTGTTGAGCGAGGATTTTTCGGCGCATTTGCGGGACCAGCATTTTCTGCCGCTGCCGGACACGGAGCGCAAACGCGCCTTGCTGGAGCTTGACAACGGGAAGTAGCGTGGCAGGATGTCACGTCCGGCACGGGCCGGAGGCCGCTGGAGCACCAAGCCGGCGGGCAAGACGCGAGCGTAGCTCAGTTGGTAGAGCACTACCTTGCCAAGGTAGATGTCGAGGGTTCGAATCCCTTCGCTCGCTCCACTTTCATGGCCGGAGTGGCGGATGGGGCAAGAGGATGGAAAAGGGGAGCCGGCGGTCGGATTCGAACCGACGACCTACTGATTACAAATCAGTTGCTCTACCAACTGAGCTACGCCGGCAAAAGGCTTAATGTTTTTTTGATGCAGGAAGAAGGCGGCTGGTTGATTCCAAGAGGAACGTCAGGCCGACTTTCCACATTCCAAGCCTTGTTTAGGCGCGAATCGGAGTCAGGGCAAGCCTGTTTGGATGGGCGCAGGCGCGGGCGGGGCCGAGGCGGAGCTGAACTTTGGGGTTGGGTTCAGTGGGAAGACGCGGGGACGGCGGATCCGGCGTTTGATGGAGACGTAGTGTTGCCGCCTTCGGACCAGGGGGATTGGCCGTGGCGGGCGGCTTCCTGGAGGACGAAGTCGGGTTGTTTTTTCGCGATATGGATGAGGCCGTCCTGGTCGAACTCGATGCGCACGGCGGCGGGTTTTTCACGGAAGGGGGACTGGTCGTCGTTGCCGAAGTAGGCGCACCACCAGTGTCCGTCCCTGTCCTGGAAATAATCGGTGCCGCCGCCGCAGGGCACGGCTTCGTGCCAGTGGTGGTAGGGGCCGTAGATGTGGTCGGAGATGGCGAGGACGCTGGAGTAGCGTCCTTTGTAAAAGGCGGCGCCGCCGAGGTAGTATTTGCCGTTGGCCTTGAAGAGCGAGGCGCCTTCCTGGGCGATGCTGCTGCGCGTCCAACTGCCGTCCGGGGGCGGGTCGAATTGGATGTGGTGGCCGGGGCCGTCGATCCCGCTCATATCGGGCTTCATTTTATAGATGGTGCCGCCGCCGCCGTTGGTGAAATAGACGCTGCCGTCGTCGTCCTGAAAGAGGGTGGCGTCGATGCCGCCGGTGAGACGGGCGTCGGGCTTGAGGGAGCTGACGTAGGGGCCTTCGGGTTTGCCGGATTTGCTGACGAGGATGCCGGTGCCGCCCGGCGCCATGCAGTAGGCGAGATAGTAATTGCCCTTGATATAGTGAATTTCGGGGGCCCAGACATCGCGGGCGGGGAGGTTGTGCAAGGTTCGCCATTGTTTGGCCCAGGCGGGGCCGTCCTTGTCGATGCTCCAGACGAGGCCGAGGTAGTCCCACTTTTGCAGGTCGTCGGAGCGGTAAAGCTCGATGCCGTCGTTGCGGTCCCAGATGTTGTCGCCGGTGGAGCCGGTCATGTAGTATTTGCCGTCGCCGCCGAGGATGATGATGGTGTCGCGCAGGTGGAGTTCCCAGAG
>JBEKZN010000160.1:0-4754 GCA_049509815.1 Opitutales bacterium | reverse complement strand
CGGCCGCGGAAAATGTGCGTCTTTACCGCGGAAATAGACTGCTCCATGATCGCCGCGATCTCCTCGTAGCTGAGCTCCTGCTGCTTCAGCAGCAGAATCGCCGTGCTTTGGTCGGGCGAAAGTTGCGTCAAAGCCTGCTGAAAAGCCTCCTCCAGCTCAAACATCCGCTGCTGGTCGCTCCCCGCTCCGTTGTCCGTGGACCGCAGTTCCGACGGGTCCATGTACTCGATGGGCTTGCGCTGGCGCCGGCGAAATTCATTGATCAACAGCCGCCGCGCGATGTGGAACAGGTACGTCGAAAACCGCGCCACCGGCTGGTAATTCGGCGCTGCCCGGTACAACCGCACGAACACCAGCTGCGCCAAATCCTCGGCCTGCTCGACCGACCCGAAGGAACGGTAAAAAAAGTTGATCAACGGCCCCTGCCATTTGCGAATCAGTTGCGCCAGCGCCACCTCGTCGCCCTTTGCCACGGCGCACATCAGCACCGCATCCTCGTCCGGCGGCGCGGGCGACTCCGATGCCTGGGTCGCAGACTGCGTCCGCGCCGGTGGCGCGAACCAGCCTGGCAGGGCGGTGATGGTGACGTTGGGCATGTGATGCTTATAACCCTTCTACCGGGTTGAAAGTTGCGCCAACCAGCCTAATTCCCCCTCCCGAGCCGGGGATTTGCCCATGGCATCCGCCCCCTTTGCGCTGTGCCGGTGTGTCATAAACCCAAGGCTATTCCATAACCGGCTTTCAGTCAATAAGTTTTGCTAAATATCACCCACGCGCCTTCCGCCGCGCGCTCCTTTCCAAAACGGCCGCTCAATTCTGCTTGGCCTCACGCCTTTTCCTGCGATGTTTGTCTGTTACCTCTTCCAACGCCTTCACCTTTTAACCTTTCACCTTTTTAACCCTTTTAACGATTTAACCTTCCCTCCCAGTGCGCCACGTCCTTTTCATTTGCACCGGCAACTACTACCGCAGCCGCTTCGCGGAAGCCATTTTCAACCACTACGCCCGCGCCGGTGACCTGCCGTGGCGCGCCATTTCCCGCGGCCTCGCCGTGCACCTGGTGGATGGCGACCTCTCGCCCCAAACCCGCCAGGCCCTCCTCGAACGCGGCATTCCCCTCCATCACACCGCCCCCTCCCGCCAGGACCTCACCCGCGCCGACCTCGAAGCCGCCGCCCACGTCGTCGCCCTCAAGGAAGCCGAGCACCGCCCGCTCATGACCGCCCGCTTCCCCGACTGGGCTCCACGCATCGAATACTGGCATGTGGACGACCTCGACTTCGCCACCCCCGCCGAAGCCCTCCCCGCCATCGAAACCCTCGTCATCGACCTCGCCCGGCGTCTCCCGGCCGCCGCGCCCGCTGCTCAACCTCCCCCTCCTTTCGCCAGCCAATCCTGACCCCTCGGTCCCGCGGATTGGCCGCCTCCGGCTCGCCCAATGCGGACCAAGCTTGATAATTATTTATCATAATTAATGATTTTGATTAAATGCCCGGGCTGCCCGATTTTCCTTCCCATCTCATCGTATTCCGGGGAACAAACCCCCGCCCGCCGCGCTCTAACACCGTTTCCCAATCGTCACTCACCACTCCGGGCCGCCGCATATTTCTTCTTGGAATCCGCCGGCAAACCCGTCAATCTGTTACCTTTTCCCCCCTTTCGTCGCCGGCCTATGGCCTCCATTCGCCTTGGCGCGGAAGCTTTAACCTCGTCAACTTGGGCTAAAACACCAGGCTCTCCAACCCTTTTGCATTCTGCATTTTGAATTCTGCATTCTGCATTCTTCCTTCCGAATTCAACCTTAAACACCCATCCACACCCGCATGAGCAAGCATCCCTACCAACGCGCCGCATGGGCGGCCGCCACCCTGGCCGCCACCGCGGCCATTCTCCCCCTGGCCCACGCCCAGAACGCCACCCCGGCTGCCGCTCCGGCCGCTGCCCCCGCCGCCGCTGCGCCCTCGCCCGCTGACGTCCAAGCCTACCTCCAGACCTACGGCTGGATCATCGGCACTCAGGCCGCCGGCGTCAAACCCCTCGCCCTCACACCTGACGAAATTGACCAAATCGCCGCGGGCATGAAGCTCGCCATCACTTCCTCCGACGTCCCGGGCGGCAAGCAAATCCTCCCGAAAATGCAGGATTACCTCTCGTCCCGCGCGGAGAAGGTTCATGCCGAGGAACTCGCCAAGCAGACCGCCCTCGCCGCTACGTTCTTCGCTGATTTGGCCAAAAACCCCAACATCAAGAAGACCGACGACGGCCTCTATTACGAAATCGTCACCCCCGGCAGCGCCGACAAACCCGGCCCGACTGACGTCGCCACCGTCAAATACAAGGGCTCTCTCACCGACGGCACGGTTTTCGATCAAACCACCCCCGACGATCCGACCCGCGATCTGCCTCTGAATAAAGTCATTCCCGGCTGGGCCGAAGGCCTCCAGCTCGTCGGCAAAGGCGGCGAGGTGAAACTCTACGTCCCCGGCGCCCTCGGCTACGGCGAACAGGGCTACGGCCCCATTCCTCCGAATGCCACCCTCGTGTTCGATGTCACTCTCGTGGACTTCAAGCCCGCGCCGCCCCCGGCTCCTGCTGAAAGCGGTTTGCCTTCCGGCTTGATGGACGGCAGCGGCGGCGGCGCCCCAGGCGGCGACTCCTCCGGCTCCATCCTCCACTAAAACGCCGCGCTCCTGGCGCGTCCATGCTCGCTTCTTTGCGCCGCCGGCTTCCTTCTGGGAAGCCGGCGGTTTTTTTCACCCGCTGCCCTGGCTCGTATGCCGACGCGTCCGTTGCGTCGTTGCGTGAAACACTCTTTCCTGATGGCTTCAACTCCGCTGTTCCATTACCATTACCCCCCCTCCGTACCCCGCCATATTTAGTCTTCTGCGTTTAGCATTTAGCGTTTAGCGTTTTCCCCATGCTGTTCGACTCCGCCCGTCTGCTCCTCATCGCCGGCCCGTGCTCGCTCGAAAACGCCGCCACCTGCCGCGCCGTTGCCCAAGTCCTCGCCCACCTGCGCGACGCCGAGCCCGACCTCAACATCGTGTTCAAAGGCTCTTACGACAAAGCCAACCGCACCTCCGGACGCGGCCCCCGCGGCCCCGGCCTCGCCACCGGACTCAAGCTGCTCGCCGCCGTCAAAAAGAAATATGGCTTTCCTGTCCTCACCGACATCCACCTCCCCGCCCACGCCAAAACCGTCGCCAGGGTCTGCGACGTCCTCCAAATTCCCGCCTTCCTCTGCCGCCAGACCGACCTCCTCCTCGCCGCCGCCACCACCGGCCGCGTGGTGAATGTCAAGAAGGGCCAGTTCCTCTCGCCCTCCGAAATGGCCCATGTCGTCCAAAAACTCGCCGACGCCGGCGCCCGCGAAATCTGGCAGACCGAGCGCGGCTCGACCTTCGGATACCAAAACCTCGTGGTGGATATGCGCTCCTTTTCCATCATGCAACGCCACGGCCATCCCGTCGTGTTCGACGCCACCCACAGCGTGCAGCTCCCCGGTGCCGCCGACGGCGCCTCCGGCGGCCAGCGCGAATTCGTGCCCGCCCTCGCCCGCGCCGCCCTCGCCGCCGGCGCCCAGGGCCTCTTCCTTGAAACCCACCCCAACCCCGCCCGCGCCATCTCCGACGGCCCCAGCCAGATTCCCCTCGGCGAATTCCCCGCGCTAGTCGCCTCGTGCCTGCGCGTCTGGCGCGCCGCCCGCGCCACCTGACCGGATGTGCCGTCCCGCCCTTCCCTTGAAAAGCCCAGCCCTACGGCTCGCCATTCTGCTGCTCGCCTTACCGCTCGGCCTCTCCGCCGCGGACTATTACGTTTACTTCGGCACCAACAAAACCGGCCCCAACCTCGGCTTCTCCCTCGCGCACTTCAATTCCGACACCGGCAACCTCACCACGCCGCAATTTCTCCTCGCCGCCGACGGCCCCGCCTTTTTCCGAATTCACCCCGACGGCCGTCACCTTTACGCCTGCGCCATTGGCGATACCCGCGACGAAGGCCGCGTCAGCGCCTACGCCCTTGACCCATCCACTGGCCGACTCACCTTCCTCAACTCCCAACCCTCCGGCGGCTCCGATCCCGCCTATATCAGCCTCGACCAAACCGGCCGCTACGCCTTTGTCGCCAATTACAACGCCGGCAACCTCGCTGTCTTCCCCATCCTGGCCGACGGCACCCTCGGCAACCGCACCGGCTTCAACCAGCACGCCGGCAAAAGCGTCAACCCCGTCCGCCAAACCGAAGCCCACGCCCACTCCGTCATCGCCGATCCCTCCAACCACTTCGTCCTCTGCGCCGACCTCGGCCTCGACAAGGTCTTCGTCTATAAATTCGACGCCAAAACCGGCGCCATCACCCCCAACGACCCGCCCTTCATCTCCACCCAGCCCGGCTCCGGCCCGCGCCACCTCATCTTCTCCCCCGGCGGCCAATACCTCTACCTCATCAGCGAAATCGGCTCCGTCGTCACTCAATTCACATGGAACTCCGCCAAAGGCACCCTCCAACCGCTCCAAACCATCTCCACTCTCCCGTCCGATTTCAAAGGCACCAACACCGCCGCCGAAATCGCCTTCTCGCCCGACGGCAAATTCCTCTACGCCTCCGACCGCGGCCTCAACGCGATCGCCACCTTCTCCGTGGATCCCGCCGACGGCCGCCTCACCACCCTCGGCTACACCCCCACCCAGGGCAAAACCCCCCGCAACTTCTCGCTCGACCCTACCGGCCGCTGGCTCATCGCCAGCAATCAG